>CBFGPJ010000640.1:0-1999 GCA_965650615.1 uncultured Fluviicola sp.
CAATTTCACGAACGATATTCGGTGCCGTATGACAGTTTACAAAATAAATCTCATTATCGCCTTTCCGGGTGCTTCTGACCAAGCCTACTTCTGCAAGCTCTTTTTTGATAATCTCTTTGTCAACAGCAGGTATTATTGGTTTCATACGTTTTGTTTCAAGGTATAGACGTAATTACGGAACCATTCGGCCCATGCAACGTCTGATGTGTTTGTATCTAATGTGCTGGCTTCAATTGGTTTTCCAACAGTAAATCGGATGTGCTTTCCTTTTTGACGAAACATTTCATCAGCCAGGTAAAGCATTTCTATATTTGCTTTTATTCCAAGAAATGTACGAAAATTAGCCAAACGATAAAAGAAGTTTGACAATTCTCCGTCAATGTGAACCGGAACAATCAGTTGGTTATTTATGCGGGCTTGCTTCACGAATGCTTTTTTCCATTCCAGATCTTTAACAACCCCGTTTTTCTTGCGGCTAACCAACCCGGCAGGAAATACACAGACCAATTGATCGGATGAAAACAGGCTGTTTACCTGGAGTAAGGAACTGCTTTTCGTTTTTCCGTGCTTATTGATCCCTACAAAGATTTCCTTCAAAGGCTCCAGGTTCAAAAGCAAATCATTCACAATGAATTTAATATCTGTCCGGTGATGACGTAATCCGTCTACCAAAGCCATTGCGTCCATTCCTCCGAGCGGGTGATTCATTACAATGACACATTTTCCTGTTTTCGGAATGTTTTCAATACCTGAAATGGAATAAGAAACACCGATTTCAGCCAATACATCTTTACAAAAATCCTGGTTTTTGGAATCATGTGTGTTCAGGAAGTTGTTGATTTCCTGTTGGTGAAGAATACGCTCTAAGTAACGGATGATAAAACCCGGGATCCATTTAATTAAACGCGGGTTTTTACTTTGGATTAGTCTCCGTACGTTAATGAAATCTTCTTGTTGTTTCATAGCGCAAAGTTAATATCTATCTGCTAGCTTAGCGTTAAAAATGTTAAAATGAAATAACAAAGGGGAGTGAATAACTGCGGAACTTCGGCTACGCTCAGTTACCGAAGTTATTCAGTTAATGCTTATAAGGTGACTGAGTCCCGAAGTTTCGGGAAAGTCACCTTTACGGAGTACAATACAACGTATCAAACGATGGGGAGTATCCGGCCCACAAACCAATTGCGCCACCCTGAATATTGGAAGGGATCATTGTTGGGGAAGCAAAGGGATTTCCAGTGGTTCCCAACTGCATGTATTTCTTTTCCAAAAACTCGTAAACGGCCGCGTCTATTTTAGAGAACTTGATGACTACGGAATCTCCTTGTTTGTAATAACCCTTGTCTGTATCCTGAACAGTTTCATCGTCCCAGGTAAACGGATTTTCATAGTAGAAATTAAAGGTTTGTCCACCAAAGAACTCATCGTCAAAAACCGGACTGAAAGTTGCTTTAAAAGCAGGGTCCTTCGTGTTTCCGTTTACCATATTGATCCGTTTTACTTCCCAAAAGTAAGCGTCAAATCCCGGTGGATCGGTCAGTGTTGCCCAGGAATAACCATATCCCTGATTTGCTCCGGGATCCTGTTTCCAGTAAACGGAATCCAGTGGAGTGGGATTGACGATTTGAGTCGATGATGTGTATACTTCGCCGTTTAATTCGACTTTCAGGGAATAAGTTTTACCGACCTGTCCCCAAATGGCCGTATTGAAGGTTGAATAGGCGCAAAGGTGGTAGTTTGCAAGTTCTTCTTCCGGAATTCCAAACATGGCAGCGGCCATTGCTTCCGTGCCCGGAGGGAGATTGTCGGAACAAATTTCGTCCAGAACAACTGTTGTGCTTCCATCTGAAACGGTGACAACTGCACCCGATTGAAAGCTATTCAGGAATGCTTCCATGGTGGTTGGTGAATAAATGTCCTGAGTTTTGGAAATCAGTACGATCGGAGGCATTCCTGTTTCAATTCGCCCGTCGATGACCATTTTTTCCTCATAACCGGG
>CBFGPJ010000641.1:0-1995 GCA_965650615.1 uncultured Fluviicola sp.
CGGACGGCCCGCGACATTATAGTTCTTAAATTCCTGTTTGTCATCATCTCTACCGACGCAGAAATCAATCGTAATTTTTTTCAGAAAGTTCTCCAATTTCTCTTTCGGATCATCGGTGATAGCAATAAACACCACGTCTTTATCCTTGTACTTAGCATATAAGGCATTGTTTTCAGGAAAGGCGGCTACACATGGAGAGCACCAGGTGGCCCAAAAATCCAGGACCACAATTTTTCCTTTGAGGGATTCCAGTTTGAGTGATTTATTCTCACAGTTGTAAGTTCCTTCAAGAGATAGCTCGGGTGCTTTCATTCCGGTTTGTGCCTGAGAGTGGATCAAAAGAGGGAAAAATAGAATAATTGATAAGAGCAAATGGTTTGTCTTCGGTGTGTGTATCATGGTTATTTGTTTTTACAGTGTTACTAGTGGAAGTGCAAATTTAACGATATAAATGGATTGCTTAGTCTGCAAACGCTTGTCCGTAGTAGATAACAAACGAATTATTAGCTTCACTGTAGCGCAAAGCTTCCCAATTGTTATATACGCAACTGGTAGCAATGGCTAGGGAATTTGATGTGTCTTTTTTGGAAACTTTTTTGGAGAAACAGCCTTCTTTCAATAAGAAATCTTCGTTTTCAGCAATGTCAGTGATGTTGATCGGAGAAGATTCCAGGTAACTTTCCGGGTTTTTGACCAGTGATTCTTCCTGATAAATGATTTCTTCTGCCAGTTGGTAATCAATGGTTCCGAATGAACTGTAATTACAATCAGCATTTCCCAGTCCGTTCTCAACTTTCAGGTCACGGAACAATTCGGCGTATTTGTTTGTCTTTTCCCGGTAAACCAAAATAGAAATACGCTCATGTTTCTTGTCGTAAACAATAAATCCGCCATCTGTTTTGTTTTCCGGGAACAGCTTCCCTTTTGCCAAAGCAAGCAATTCGTAATTTGCTTTTGATTTGAAGTAAGTCTGATGTTTTTGAGCCAGTTTTTGGAACAGTTTTGTGTGGATGGTAGAAAATACGCCGTTGTCTGAAAGTGCTTTTAACGAAACCCGATGTTCGGAAACCTGGTCTGCGAATTCCGGATCATCGTACGTGGAAGTTTGAAAAATTACAGGAACTGTTTGTATCTTGCTTTCGATTTCTTCGCTTTCAGCTTTTCGGGGAATAACCTGTTCTTTCTCTGGTTGGAATTTTGAATGATCTGCTTCATTTGTCGGCTTGTTGGAAGAACAGGATGACAAAATCAGTATTGATAGGAGTGCGAGTGTTTGTTTCAACGAAATGTAAATTGAGGTTAATCGAAGGTAATTAATATTTCGATCTGTGAATTGAATGGCTGAAGATTTGTCAAGGTTCTGTTTTACCGACAGCTTCATTTGCTTTGGATAAAATATCCCGGAATGCTTCAGTGGTTGTTATTTCATTCAGTTTCTTCGGTGCCGAAGGGTTTAGAGCATGTTCTCTCAATGCTAATTGGAACCAATGTGTATCATGCCAGTTACCAAGTTTATAGCCAACTTTCTTAAAGATCCCGATTTCTTCAAAACCGAGTGCCTTATGAAAACCAACACTCTTTTCATTGGGTAAACCAACTCCGGCATATACATTAAAATGTCCTTGCAGCCTTAAGAGGGCAAAAAGCGTTTCGTAGAGAATTCGGGCGATCCCTTTTCGGTGAACTTCCGGTGACAAATAAACAGTTGATTCAGGGCTCCATTGATATGCCGTCCGATACCGGTGTTTACTGGCATAAGCGTAGCCGACTATTTTGTTTTCGTGCAGACAAACCAGCCATGGATAATCTTCCGTGTTTGTTTTAATGCGTTGTAAATATTCATCTAATGTGGGCACTTCATATTCAAAGGAAATGATCGTATTCAATACATAAGGTTCGTAAATACTTAATACTGCCTGTGCATCATTTTCTGTAATTAAGCGAATAGAGTAATTATTGTTCATTTATCAGTGTGTATGGGGTTATTTCAGCCAA
>CBFGPJ010000642.1:0-1987 GCA_965650615.1 uncultured Fluviicola sp.
GGATCTGAATGATACCGAACAGAAAGTGGTTATCGAAGGATTTATTTTACGTGGTGACACCGTTCAGCGTATCCGTATTACCAAAACTCAGAATTTTGACGAAAGCACGGCTCCACCGGTAGTTGACAACGCTTCAATAACCGTGATCGATAACCTGGGAAATGCGGGAACTTTTACTTCTGTCGGGAACGGATGGTATGAACTGACGAATTATCCGGGTGTGGAAGGACGAACATATACTTTAACGGCAGTTGTGGAAGGGAATTCGTATTCAGGAAGCAGCACTTTGCCTTTTTACCAACCTTTAGATGATTTGTATGTGGAGTTTTATCCTTTTGGTGGAGACACACTCATTTCATTAGTTCCTTCGCATTATGACCAGCAGGGAATAGCCAATTATTACCAGTTCCATGTGTATGTAAACGGGGAAAGAGATAAAAGTGTTTATATCCAGAATGATCAGTTCACGGATGGAAACCTGAGTGTAGAACCCTTGTTTGTTTCTGATTTGGAAATTGGAGATACTGTTCGGGTGGATTTATTCTGCATCGACAAGCCGATCCATACGTATTTCAATCAGTTGGGAGTGAATTCTTCCAGCAGTGCAACCCCAGCCAATCCGATCTCCAATCTGAGTGGCGGATGTGTGGGATATTTCTCCGCTCGGACTTTTGATTCACGGACAATTGTAGTAGGTCAGTAGTCTGAATTTGTTTTTAGTTCTATTTGCTTATCTTTGCGGGCTTAAAACAACGTGATGACAAGACAGGAATTGATTCAGCAAATTCGCGAAAAGCGGTCGTTTTTATGTGTTGGTCTGGATACCGATCTGGACAAAATTCCTGCTCATTTGTTGCAGACAGAAGATCCTGTTTTCGAATTTAACAAGGCAATTATTGATGCTACGAACGATTTGTGTGTGGCGTATAAACCCAATATTGCATTTTACGAAGCGTTGGGTCCGAAAGGTTGGGAATCCCTGAAAAAGACGATTGATTATATTCCTTCCCATTGCATGACCATTGCTGATGCAAAGCGTGGAGATATCGGGAATACATCTACTTATTATGCAAAGACTTTCTTTGACTATTTGAATTGTGATGCGGTAACTGTGGCTCCTTACATGGGTGAGGATTCTGTTACTCCATTCCAGGAATTTGAAGGAAAATGGGTGATCTTATTGGCACTTACTTCGAATAAAGGTGCTTTGGATTTTCAATTTACAACGGATGCTTCCGGTGAAGAATTGTATAAAAAAGTATTGAAGAAAAGTTCCAAATGGGGTTCTGAAAATAACCTGATGTATGTTGTTGGAGCAACACGTGCCGAAGGAATTGCGGAAGTACGGAAATTAGTCCCGAACCACTTTTTCCTGGTTCCCGGAGTGGGAGCCCAGGGAGGAAGTCTGGAAGATGTGGCTAAATACGGCTGGAATGCCGATTGTGGTTTGCTGGTGAATGCATCCAGATCCATTATTTATGCCTCGAATACCGATAATTTTGCATCTGAAGCACGAAAAGAAGCTCAGAAACTACAGGCAGAAATGGCTCAAATTTTGAAGACGAAGAATTTCTAAAACGAAATTTCCATGGTTGATTACGTAGAAAAACTCATCATTTTTATCAGTACACCAATCTATGTGTTCCTGATCCTTGGTGAAATTATTCTAAGTAATTGGCACAACCGGAAATTATATACTGTTGGCGATACGATCCAAAACCTGTACCTGATGATCGCGAATATGGGAATCGATGTATTGATGCGTGGAATTACCTTGTTTGTTCTCTTGTTTTTCTTTGATCACCGGGTCGTAAATTGGGATACACATTCATGGTATTACTGGGCCCTGCTGTTCTTCGCTGAAGATTTTATTTTTTATTGGATCCACCGCGTTGATCACGTTGTCCGTTTCTTTTGGGCCATTCATGTAACACATCATTCTTCAGATAAGTACAATTTGACAACAGGCTTCCGTTCGTCTGTTTTT
>CBFGPJ010000643.1:0-1984 GCA_965650615.1 uncultured Fluviicola sp.
TTCAGCCGGAAACAATTCCCGGTCACGGATCCTGGTCGCCTGCATTTCCTTTTTCCTGGGGATCCAGCTGATCATCCCGTTTCGTTACCTGCTCTATCCTGAGAACCTGTTCTGGCATGAAGAAGGTTTTCGTTTTTCCTGGAGAGTGATGTTAATGGAAAAAAAAGGATACGCCACGTTTTATGTAGAAGACCGGAATACGCGAAAATCGATCGAAATAACCAATTCGGATTATCTGAGTCCGCAGCAGATTGACCAAATGTCACGCCAACCGGATATGATCCTGCAATTCGCACATTTTCTCGGGAAAAAGTACCGTGATACCACGCTCCGTTTCGGCAGTAAAAGTGTACATTTGTCGCGTCCAAAGGTAAGTGCAGATGTGTATGTCACCTTAAACGGAAGACCGAACCAGCATTTTGTAAGCCGGGAAACAGATTTAATGCAAGAAGAATACAATTTGAAACACAGAAAATGGATTTTACCTCTCGCAAACTAAGCCTTTCTTTTCTGTTTTCTGTTCTTGTTTCCCTTTCCTGGTCACAAAACTTCGAAGGAACAATTATCGATCAGACAGAAAATCCCCAAATGGGAGTTTTTGTGCAATGTGGTGATAAAAAAACCATGACAAATGAGCTGGGGAAATTCCAGATTCCTTGTGATAAAGGCCCGCTGATCATTTACGGTGATGGAATCGACACCCTTGTCTATGTTCTGAATGGAATCGCAGCACCAAAAACAATTATACAGGTCCAAACTTCCAGGTCTATTGAGGAAGTGGAAGTACGGAGTAAGCGCCTGCATTATTTCGATATTGGTTTTATTCCCCCGATCAAAGGAGTGCAAATTGCTACCGGAACCAATACACTGATCGAAACGGAACGCCAGGGAGGTGCAAAATCAAGTGCCAACCCAAGAGAATTATTCGCAAAAGTTCCGGGCTTGAATATTTGGGAAAGTGATGGTGCCGGAATCCAAATGGGTGTCGGAGGAAGAGGATTGAGTCCCAACAGGGCGGCAAATTTCAATACCCGGCAAAACGGTTATGACATTTCAGCAGATGCACTCGGATACCCGGAAAGTTATTACACACCGCCATTGGAAGCGCTCCAGGCCATTGAGATCATTCGTGGTTCGGCAAGTCTACAATACGGAACACAATTTGGCGGCTTAATGAACTTCATCATCAAAGATCCTGTTCAGAGCAGCCCATTCCAGTTCACATCCAGAAATACAGTAGGAAACTATGGTTATTTCGGAACTTTTAACCGCATTTCCGGAACCAAAGGCCGGTTTGAATACCAGGCGTATTACCAGTTAAAGACAGGAAATGGTTACCGTGCCAATTCAGACTTCAACCAGCAACAGGCTTTTGCACAATTGGGTTACCGGATCAATGAAAACAATCAAATCCGCCTGGAATACACGCGAATGACTTACCTTGCCAAACAACCCGGAGGATTAACTGACAAGCAGTTTGAAGAAGACCCGAAACAGAGTGTCCGCGACCGGAACTGGTTTAAGGTGGACTGGAATATCCTGACACTTCATTTTGATTCGAAACTTTCTAAAAAAACCTTTCTGAACATTCGCGCATTCGGAATGTTATCCGACCGCTATTCCTTAGGTTATTTAGGAAAAATCAGTACTGCAGATCCGGGAGGAAAACGCGATATGATTGCCGGGGAATTTAAAAATACCGGTGTGGAAACGCGGGTTTTGCATCGTTACAAACTGACCAGGAAACAAAAACACGAAAGTGCATTCCTTGTTGGAGCCCGTTATTACAGGGGAAAGACAAGCAATCTTCAGGGCTTGGCAACTGATGGTAACGGTTCGGACTTCCAATTCAACAATCCATCTGAGATGGAAAATTCGGATTTTAGTTTCCCCTCCGAAAATTTTGCAGCTTTCACAGACAACATCTGGTGTTTAGGGGATCGTTGGACAGTAAATGCCGGTTTGCGCTTCGAGTATATTAAAA
>CBFGPJ010000644.1:0-1981 GCA_965650615.1 uncultured Fluviicola sp.
AGCGGAACAGGAGTAAGCGGAAGTGATTTTGACCCGATGTCAGGAACTCAAACTGTAACCTATACTTATACAGATGCGAACGGTTGTTCGAATAATGCCTCTACCACAATTACAGTGAATGCGGCTCCAACGGTTACACAAAGTCCGATTTCAACTGTTTGCAGCAACTCAGGAATGTTGGCCTTGACCGGTGGAAGTCCGTCAGGAGGAACTTATAGCGGAACAGGAGTAAGCGGAAGTGATTTCGACCCGACGGTAGGAACTCAGACGGTAAGCTATATTTATACGGATACGAATGGTTGTTCGGATGATGCTTCTACAACCATTACAGTGAATATGGCTCCGACGGTTGGATTTATGTCACCTGTTTCAAGCATGTGTTTGAATCATCCTTCATTGACACTTTCAGGGGGAACTCCGGCCGGTGGAACTTACAGTGGAGCAGGAGTAAACAATGGGATCCTTGATCCGGTAGCAGCGGGTGCAGGTGACCATATGATCACTTATTCCTATACAGATGCAAATGGGTGTGATGGCGAAGCAACATTCTCCATTCATGTGGATGCTTGTCTGGGGCTTACAGAAAGCGGACAGGAATTCGGATTGGAGATCTATCCGAATCCGACAAACGGTAAATTCACTGTAAGTGTTACTTCCGGAGCTGATTTTTCAATTGTAAAGGTGGTAGATATTCAGGGGAAAGAAGTTCAATTTGACTCTTCCAAATCTGCTGCAACAGCAATAGATCTTGATTTTTCAAACCAGGTTTCAGGAGTGTATTTTGTCACTGGTTTAGTCGACGGACAGCATGTTGTTTTCCGTGTTCAAAAACAATAATTGGCATATCAATCATTTGATTATCAATAATTTAATTCGAAACCGTTCCGACATTCCGGAACGGTTTTTTTTGTGGAAATTGTAAAACAGATCTTCGATGAGATCGGTAGTTTGTTGATTTAAATCTGCAAAATACTAATTAGCAACGCAATAGGTCTGATTAGAAATTAATTTTAGCCCCACAACTTAAACACGCATGAAATATTCACTACAACTTAAAGCAATTAAGATTGCTCTACTATTACTCGTATCAGCTTCAGTTGCCCAGGCACAGACAAGCTACAAGGTCTCGGTACCTTACAGTTATCTTACGAAAAGCTATCTCTCATTAGCTACTGACAATATTCCGAACACTGGGCGTTACATTTCAGGAAACAGGTTTGAATTGCTTTTGGAGCAGGAACATGCCGAAAACTATGTCAGATCCGTTTTTGAATCGGTAGGAATTCCTGTATTGAACGTGAGCAGTTCGAAAGAATTAACCACTTTCAGAGAAAAGGCAGGTGGAAATGATTGTGAAACAGCAGAATTATTGTGTTCCAACACCTCACAAACAGCAAACAGTGGTGGTGCAGGTACACAGGAATTAAATGGTTCAAATCAGGGATGTCTTGGAATTGAGCATCAATCTTCGTGGTATTACCTGAATGTTCAAACTGGAGGGACACTTACGATGACAATCGCCCCCGTAAATGGAGGTGATGATTATGACTTTGCTATTTGGGGCCCATTCACTGCCGCTACAGCCGGGGCAAATTGTCCACCCACATCTGCTCCAATCCGATGCAGTTATTCATCTGCAACCGGAAATACCGGGTTGATGATCCCTTATACCGGGCAAAGCAGCTCGTTTGGGTGTGGTTTTCTAGGCTTATTTCCCTGTACAGGTTCAATTACTTCTACCAACAATCCTGCAGACCTAAGTGAAGGTGTGGGAGGAGATAAATGGGTGAGTAATTTAGTAACTACTTCAAATCAGGTTTATATTCTTCTGGTAGACAATTTCTCCAATTCCGGGCTGCCTTATGATTTATCTTTTGGAGGAACTTCTGTTTTGGGGTGTACACCGGTGGCTTTACCCATTGAGTTGGCAGCTTTTAACGTAACGAAGACTTCAATGGGAAATAGTTTGACCTGGACAACC
>CBFGPJ010000645.1:0-1974 GCA_965650615.1 uncultured Fluviicola sp.
TTCGAAAAGAGAAAATTCTGAGAATATTTTTGGAAGGAGAATAACAATTGCTCTATTTTATTTTGACTTCAGATCTTAGTCTGTCCACCAAAAATCCTTAATTCGGATTCCGATAACTATCGGGGCGTAATTAGGAATTCATAATCCTCGCAGCATCCGGCGCAAAATACGTCAAAATACCGTCTGCTCCTGCTCTGCGGATACTCAGCAACATTTCCATCACCGCGCGATCATAATCCAGCCAACCGTTTTTGGCAGCAGCATAAACCATCGCACATTCACCGCTTACGTTGTAAGCCGTTACCGGTGTCGCAAAATTCTCTTTCAGTAAATGAATAATGTCCAAATAGCATAAAGCCGGCTTCACCATAATGAAATCTGCTCCTTCGGCAATATCCAGTTCCGCTTCAATTAAAGCCTCACGCTTGTTAGCCGGATTCATTTGATAGGTTTTCTTATCTCCGCTTTTCGGTGCAGAATTCAATGCGTCCCGGAATGGTCCGTAGAACGCACTCGCATACTTTGCAGTATATGACATAATGGAAACATCCTGGAAGCCTGCTGCATCCAGTTCGTCACGGATAAAACCAACTCTTCCGTCCATCATATCGGAAGGACCGATGATGTCAATTCCCGCCTGTGCTTGTGCAACGGCCATTTTACCCAAAATATCCAGGGTCGGGTCGTTAACGATCTTTCCGTCAATAACCAAACCGTCGTGTCCATCTGAAGAATATGGATCAAGCGCCACATCCGACATTAAAACTGCCTCCGGGAATTTTTCTTTCAACGTTCTGATAATATGCAGGTAGAAGTTTTCGTCAGCGTAACTGTAACTCCCGATTTGGTCTTTCAAATGTTCGTCAACCGCAGGGAACAGGTCGAAAGTCATAATTCCCGACTTCATCCATTTTTCGAACTCCGGAAGAAGCTGATCAATACTCCAGCGGTAATTTCCCGGTAAGGAAGAAACCTCTTCACGAATATTTTTTCCATCCTTTAAAAACAACGGATAAATCAGGTGTTGAGGACCTAATTGCGTTTCTTCAACCATGGCTCTGATGGCTGCACTTTTGCGATTTCTTCTCGGACGAATATTCATAATGCTCTTTTTAACTAAAACAGTAAGAGGTTTTTGACGAGGGTCAATTCGAGTATTCCGCTTGCTGTTCTCGATACGTCACTGATTATCCGCTATGCTTCTGTCAGAGACACTCGAACTGACATTCGCGGAATGTATCGGGAATGACTTCAATAGTCTTAATTTCTTATCCTCGCTGCGTTCTTCTGTTAGTGGCACAAAGTTAATCAGAATCGGGAACTATTCGTTCAAATATGCGTTTTAAACAATTACAATTCATAATTATCAACAACAAAGTTCAATTAACATTTTTTTGTATATTTTCGTCTGTACGTTAACGAAGAAACAATGCGACTTATGAATAAGCTATTAACTACTTTCACAGTAAGTACCGGGATTGTACTTATGATTAGCTCCTGTGGTTCGGAGGAAGAAAAAAAGCCTGAAATAAGCAAAGAAGTTATTGATCCCAATAGCTCTTTGAATGCGAAGTTTGATGATAAGATCTTTAGTATTCCGTCCCCCATGCAAATGGCGCTGTTACTTGAAGAATCCAAATCTCCTTACAACGAATTTTTGTTGAACGACCTGGAAAAAGTAGGCGATTACACATCCGAATATAAAAAGGCGATGAATTTGGGTGTTTATGGGACCGACTTAGGATATGTTTCCATTTACAAACAAAACAGTATCGCACTAAAATATCTTTCCACAATTGAGAAATTGACAAGTAAATTAGGTCTGGAAGGTGCATTCGACAAAGATTTCATGTCCCGTTTCGAGAAAAACTCTACGAATAAGGATTCTATGATGGTGATTGTTTCCGATGCATTCAAAAAATCGGATAATTTCCTGAAATCAAATAACCGTAAAACGGTTTCAGCCCTGATCCT
>CBFGPJ010000646.1:0-1967 GCA_965650615.1 uncultured Fluviicola sp.
CTCGGTTTTGCCGGATAAGTATATTCATCTGCATAAATGATTTCACCGGACTCCAGCGCTACATCCAAACCTTGTTTCAATTTTGGAATAAGTGTCAAAGAAAGCCCCGCTTCTTCAAATCTATCGGCATTCAGTTTCCGTTCTTTCGGTTTCTCCTTGATTAAAAAACCATTGGTAGGAATTCGGTGACTTAAAGGAAAAGTCCAGATCTCAATCATTTTATCTTCAAAAATCAAGCGATGTTCTTTTCCGTTCAAGTGTACAAAATGAAGGTCAAATCCCAGTTTGGCCCCACCAACCTCAAGCTGCATTTTGATGATCTGTTCTAACTCTTCCGGGCCATAAATAGTCAATCCTTTGTCTCTTCCCAATAAATGCAGGGAACTTAAAAGGCCAACCAATCCGAAAAAATGGTCTCCGTGAAGATGGGAAATTAAAATATGATTGATTTTCTGAATATGAACGTGATTCTTACGCAATTGGACCTGTGTTCCTTCACCGCAATCGATCAGGATATGGCGGTCATTGCATTGAACATATTGCGCTGTAGGATTTCTGTTTGAAGTTGGCAACGCTGCACCGGAACCCAATATGGTTACTTCAAAATTCATGCGTTAAATCAGTGCTGATTTCGCCTCAGTAAGTGTTTCGGAAATATTCAGAACTTTATCCAATTGAGCGATACGGATCATTTTTGCTACATTTTCCTGCAATCCGCACAATACAAATTGCCCGTTTGTATCTTTGCATAAACGGTTTGCCGTTAGGACAGCCGACAATCCGGAAGAGTCACAATATCTTGTTTTGGAAAGATCCAGGATGATTGAATTTACTCCACTCTTGTTCAAAAGAAGTAATTCACTTTTCAGATCAGGCGCATTTGAAGCATCCAGTTTTTCAACAGAAGACTGAATGACCGTAAAGTTGGTATCTTGTGCAATAATAAAATTCATGTTGCCACTGTGTTTATCAAATGTAACAAAATATTCTTTCTTATACTCTGAAAATGAAAAGACTTTAGCGCCCGATCTTTGCAGCCAATAAATAAATGACTGCCATTCGAACTGCAACGCCGTTCTCAACCTGCTGAAGAATAATGGATTGCTTGGAATCAGCAACATCCGAAGTGATTTCTACTCCGCGGTTGATTGGCCCGGGATGCATCACAATAATCTCTTTATCCAGGCTATCCAGGATTTCTTTGTTCAAACCGTATTGCATGGAGTATTCTCTCAAACTCGGGAAATATTGAATATCCTGTCTTTCCAATTGAATACGCAACATATTTGCAACATCACACCATTCCAATGCTCTTCTCAGGTTGTGTTCTACTTTAATCCCCAGGGAATCGATGTATTTCGGGATCAGGGTAGTTGGTCCGCAAACCATGACTTCTGCCCCTAATTTTTGAAGCGTGTAAATATTGGACAAAGCAACGCGTGAATGCAGGATATCTCCAACGATCACCACTTTTTTGCCTTCAACCGAACCCAATCTTTCCCGAATAGAAAAAGCATCCAATAAGCCTTGTGTCGGGTGTTCGTGTGTACCGTCTCCGGCGTTAATCACACAAGTATTCGTCCGCTCGGAAAGGAATTTCGCAGCTCCCGGATTCGGATGGCGCATCACCACCATATCCACTTTCATGGAAAGAATGTTGTTTACCGTGTCAATTAAGGTTTCCCCTTTCTTTACGGAACTTGAACTTGCTGAAAAATTAACAACATCCGCAGAAAGGCGTTTTTCTGCCAATTCGAAAGAAAGTCTTGTTCGGGTAGAATTTTCAAAAAAGAGGTTGGCAATGGTAATATCTCGAAGAGAAGGAACTTTTTTGATCGGTCGATTAATAACTTCCTTAAAACTATCTGCAGTTTTAAAGATCAATTCGATATCCTGACGAGTCAAGTCTCGAATTCCAACTAAATGATCAACACTTAAATGCTCCATTATTCGGGTGTATACAATAC
>CBFGPJ010000647.1:0-1954 GCA_965650615.1 uncultured Fluviicola sp.
GAACCAATCGGGGTGACGAACTTCCAATGTGACGGCGATATCCTTAGGTAATTTTTGAAGGTAAGAGAAAAGTGCTTCCCTGCGCTGCGGACCGAAACGTTCACTTAATTGCAGGAATAAAGGTCCTAAATGCGCTCCGAAGTGAATGACAGAGGCCAGGAAGCGATCCGTGTCAGCTTGTGCTTTTGCACAGGAAAGATCACTGTAATGACTGATCGATTGTGGAAATTTGGGGCAGAATTTAAAATCGGTACCAGTTGCTTTCTCGGCCCATTTTTGGATCGTTGCAGCAGGATAAATCTGGTAATGGGTCGTATTGAGTTCAATTCCGTTGAAATTCCGGATATAGTGGTCCAGGAATTCGGTTTCCTTTGTTTTAGCAGGATAAATGAGCCCAACCCATTCTTTTCGACCCCATTTTGCACCACCCAGGAACAATTTTGGCTGTTTACCTGCAACTTGGATTTGTTGTGTAAAAATACCGTCTTCCGGTAAGCGAAAATTCACTTTGTCCAACAAACTGCGATCAATTTTTCCGAATTCCATGGACTAAAATTACTGAAAAACAACCTGTTTTTAACTTGCAGGGAAAGCATTTTGCTGACAGAATTGTGTATTCCAATGTTAACTCAGTGTTAAGTTTTAAAGCTGTTAAAAAGTTCTGTACCAGGGTAAAAATAAAAAGCCCTAACTTTCCAAAGATTATTTGAGTTGATTAACACTTAATTAATTGAAAATAAAAATGTTGTGTTATGGCTATACCTGTTAGACTTGTCAAGGATTTAATCGAATTCTCTGACATTATTCCGGACCTGCAGGGTATCGGATTAAAAGTGTTTTCCTATGGTAAAATCAAGAACATTTATTGGTTAAGGGAAGATATCATCAAGAGTGTTGAAATTGTTCAATACCGAAACCTGGAAGATTATTTTAACGAAGGAAGCGGGGATCCCGTTTTCCGTTCATTTGGTCGTACAAACCTGCCTGCAGAAATTGAGTTTTTTGTAAATCAGAAAGAACAGTATCCGTCTTTATTTGTGAATTAAGAATATCTGTAATCAAAACAAAGTATACTTATTGGAAAATTCCGGTTGTTGCTGCTTTTATCGGATTGATTTACCTTGCAGTAATCTCGCATTCGGAACGTTGGATATCTTTTGCTAAAGGCTTCTTGTTTTTTACAGATTGGACTGATGAGCAGCAGGTAGAATTGATTGGAAAAATTTGTTTGTTTACTGTTCCAATCTTGTCTGTTCCTTTTCTTGTGATTAGAAGTCGTGTCGCTAATATTGCGTTGATCACGCTGATGACAATCCTGATATTACTGGTGTTTCCCTTTGGATATGTAAAAGATCCTACGATTAGTTTTTAAGTTTGATTCCTCTTTTAAGATAATAAAAAGTACCTCTGCGTTCTTCTGCGGGAAATAATTTAACTCTTTAACGTAAATTAATATACCAATCGGTATTTAATTGAAAAAACGTTTTACATTTGTACCATGACAAAAGCAGAACGTACACGACAGTTCATTATAGAAACTACGGCTCCCATATTTAACAGTAAGGGATACGAAGGAACTTCTATTTCGGATATTACGTCTGCTACCAGGCTCACAAAAGGCAGTATTTACGGGAATTTCAAAGATAAGAATGAACTCGCAGCAGCAGCGTTCGATTACAATCTGCAAAAAGTCAAAAGCGGAATAGTGAACCGCTCGTTGGGTTTGAAAGATCCTACGGAACAGTTGCTTGTGTATGTCGATTTCTACGCAGAAGTTTTTGAAAAGATCGTATATGCAGGTGGTTGCCCGATTCTCAATACTGCAACTGATTGTGATGATAGTAATCCTGTTTTATATAACCGGGTGCGTTTGGCATTAATCGAGTGGCACCAACATGTAGAAAGTGTGGTAGCTTATGGAATAAAGAAATCTTTTTTCAAAGCGGAAACCAAT
>CBFGPJ010000648.1:0-1951 GCA_965650615.1 uncultured Fluviicola sp.
TAAAATGAGATAAAGCGCTTTCACCATCCCGGATGAGTTTCACATTGAATCCTTCGGTTTGCAGCAGGTCCAGAAGCAGTAAGCCTAAGTTCGGATCGTCTTCAACGAGTAAAATATGAGGAGCAGGTGTTTTCATTTCAAATCCGGTAAAACAAGAATGAATGTGGTGCCATGGCCCAACTCACTTTTAACGTGTATTTTGCCCTGATGCAGCTCAATGACTTTTTGCACGTACGCCAGTCCGATCCCAAATCCCTTTACGTTATGAACGTTTCCGGTGTTCACCCGAAAATAATTCGTGAATATCAACGGATGGTTCTCAGGAGCTATTCCGATGCCTTTATCTGAAAATTCAATGCAGATCTTATCCGCCTGGTTAGACGTGGTAATGGTCAGTTCACGCGTGTCCGGTGAATACTTCAGGGCGTTATCGATCAAATTATTAATAGCGTTCGAAAGCAAGACGGCGTCCCCGGAGATCATACTGTTTGCAGCAGATAAATTCAGGTGAACAGCGAACTTCAAATTTTCCAACCGTATACGGAAACAGTTTATGCGTTCATTTAAAAGATCGTGTATGTTGATGGTTTCTTTGTTAAGATGGAACTCGCCTTTTTCCAGGGCAGCCAAATTTAAGATGTCAGCGACCTGAGATTTCAACTTTTCGTTTTCACTCCGGATGATCTCAAAGTATGTTTCTGCTTTCTCAGGATCGGAAGTCCCGGTTTTTCGCAACATTTTGGAGGCCAGTCCGATGTTGGTCAATGGAGTATTAAATTCGTGAGTAATGGTATTCAGAAAATCGGCAGTTCGCTGGGAAAGCAATTTTTCTTTTCTGTAAGAAATGATTGTTTTCATGTAGAAAATGGAAATGAGAACGATCAGTGCAATGGAAGCTAAAAAGAGCAACCCGATCTCTTTGGTGATATAACTGTATTTTCCGGGCAGGGACAACTGAAATTCAATTTCATCCCTTCCACCGTTAACAGGAAGTTTTTTAATGTATTTAGTGTTGGCGTTGCCGCTGAGTTTAGTCTTGGAAATGGTTTTCCCATTTTTTGAAATGATCAGGGAGTAGTTGGTTTTTAACTGGTAATACTCCAATTGCTGTTTCAATACAGAATCGATCTTTCGTTCGTCTGTCCGCGATAAACGCAAAGGACAATTTTGCATCACTTCACCCCGGCACACGCCTTCCATATTGGAACACAGTTCCGTATCATTGTTTAAGGCATTCACAGTTCCCGAAATCGCCATATTTGCTTTTTCATTGAATATGCGTTCCTTGCTGGCCACCAGTTGAAATATCCATACAACCTGTATAACCAATAGCGCAAGAAGGGCCAATGTTGGAAGAAGGAATGTCCTGGTATGCTGTTTCATAAAGTCAAAAGTAGGCTAAAATACTACTGGTCCCTGCTGTTAACAAGTCATTAACACGACAATAACGAGTGACTAACACCGTATGCAGAAGGTACTTGATAGTTTTGGTGCAACTAATATCGTACACATGAAAAAAATAATTTTATCATCAGCAGCTGTGCTGTTTGTGGCTCTTTCAACCATTGCTCAGGAACCAAATCAATGTCCTCCGAATTGCGAAAAGAAGTGCACAAAAAAGGAATGTTCCAAAGGAAAATGCAAAGACAAAGCGTGTGAAAAATGTACCGGGGCTTCATGCGACTCAAAAAATAAAAAATGTAAGGCAGAATGTAAATCCCCTCAGACTACAACACACTAATAAATGAAGGCGAAAAGAACCATTTGGACAACCATTACCGGTGGTGTGACTTCATCTGCCCCGATTTTACTGGCATGTTGCAAAAGCGGAGCTTGTGTAGGAGTTTGCGCAAGTCCGGTAGCATCCTTATTCGGAGTGTCTTCGGCCACGATCGCTAATTCTCCGGTTATGAGCGTGCTTGAACCATTATTTATTGCAATAAGTGCGGTT
>CBFGPJ010000649.1:0-1941 GCA_965650615.1 uncultured Fluviicola sp.
TTCTGCTGAAGTTACTGTGTGCAATGCTGTAGGAGCTGCATAAACGAAATCACCTGCTCCATCAATCGTATACAACAAACCGTAAATCTGGCAGTTTGCAGTTGAAGTTGCAGCAACGAATACATCAACACCTGTCAATGTTTGGTTTGTTGTAATATCAAAGATGTTACCCATTTCGTAACCTTCACCCTGGTTGTAAGAACCAGCCTGAACTGTTTGCGCATCACGAGCATAAGTTGTTTGAGTCGTAGCGAAAGTTAAAGCCGGAGCTACGTTGTCTGCAGAGTTAGCATCTGTTTGACCTGAAGCTGCAGTACCAGCAACGGAGAAGCTTGCAACTGAAGCTGCAGGAGTAAATGTAGTTGCGATATCAAATGTGTCTGACGCATTTGGAGCCAATGTGCCTTGTGGACTTGTTTGATTGTATCCCGCAGAAGCGATAATTGCATTAAATGTAACATCAGACTGAGTCATCGCACCGATGTTCTCAACCAATCCTGCAAAATGGATCGGGTTGATCTGAGCGATCGGAGTTTGGTAGTACGGTAAACGTGCTCCCCAAGTTCCTTCAACTCCCCAATAGTATCCTGTAGCTGCCAAATCGTAGTTATCAGTTTCTACCATTTGTACGTCGTCTACTGCCCAGAACCAGTCATAAGCACCTACGTAACGGAAACCGATCTTTACGTTTGCCTGGTTTGCTGCAACTGAAGAAATGTTCACCTGAGCAATTGAAGGGTTCGCAGAGTTCGTGTTTACTGCCATTGATGTATTTACCTGGAAATCTGTCCATGTAGCACCGTTATCATTAGAAACAACTACATAATACAACTCCTGGAAGTGACGGGTAGATTGTTCGAAAATAAGGGAAACGTTTGGTTTTCCTGTACAGTCGATAGTACCTGAAGTAACGATCGTTGCATTTTGAGTTTGTCCTGCTCCTGCAGCATCTGAATTAATCAATGCATAACCATTAGCCGCTGTTGTATGACCGGCAGGTTCCAAAGCTGTAACCGGAATCGCATTAAGGTCTGTTGTGATAGCCCAGTCTCCCAAAGTGTGAGCAGGTGATCCTGAAGCTCCTGCATTGGCAATAACCCAGTCAGATGAAGTGGAGAAATTGTTTGTCCAGAAAGCAACTGCCTTCTCCGAATTGTGAGTTGCCTTTGCCGGAACTTCACCGATGTTTTGAATTTTTTGCGCACTACGCAAGTTCTTGTTCATTAGCTGAGCTGAAGCTGAGCCCGCAATAACTAAAGTAAATAAGCCTAAGTATACTTTTTTCATAGTTTTTTTATTTGATGTAAAAATAAAGAATCAGTAATGAAATAAAAAATTTTATTGACTTATGGATGGCAAAATAAGGGGATAACAGGTAATATTCTGATTGCCTGATCATTTCTGAATCCTTGATTCCCCTAGTGAATTAGTGGAATTTTATCGGGCTTAAAAAAAATGTACTAAAAAGGCATATTCTGGTAGTTCGGTGAATGAAAAATGGGGAGAATCCTTATAGGTGTTCTTCATCGGTGTGGTAAAATACCTGCAGAAAACTGTCCAGGTTGTTGTACACGGCATGATTCAAATTGATAAATAACTGGTCGTTTCCTTTCAATTCGGGATCCAGGGACTCACAGTATTTTTCATAAATTCCCGTGGCTTTCGAAAGTCCGGTAATGACGTCTTCCAGAAAAGGTTCGTACATGGAGTAAACCGGATCGTTAAGTAAGGTTTTCAAACCGGCAATTGCTTTTGTGGCATTGTTTGCCATAACACTCGCCGAAGTAAAAGTGTTGAGTTGGGTTCTTTTGGCATGCTGAAAATAGCGGTCCAGGTCCTGGAGAATGTGTTCCATTGGTTTAAGTGATTAATTAGAGGAACAAATTTACACCGGAAGATCGTAATGTTTTTACGGTATTGAATTACGAAGTTTAAATTCAT
>CBFGPJ010000650.1:0-1935 GCA_965650615.1 uncultured Fluviicola sp.
TTGGATAAGGTATCATGCCATCCGCGTTCTGCAAAACAGGAAAATGCTTCAAAAGGAATGTATCTGCAAAGGGTTCTTAGCATCGCTTTTCCAAAACTTACTTTGTTTGCCTGTTCGTCAATTACCGTATATCCGCAAATCAGTTTGCCCAACGTAGCTCCTCCAAGTCCTTCACTGATGGCATAATACAGGAAGAAAATGGGATATCCCATTAAGTCAAGGAATTTAATGAAACCCGAATCCGGTCGCAAAAGATCCACATTGCCTGTTGCCACAACGATAATTCCGATAATTATCCCGATGATGAAAGTCAGAATATAGAAGAACACTACGTCTATCATAAAGTATCCGAAGCGTACTCCCTGGCTCACCACCACAGGTGGCCGTGCAACCATCTTTGTTTCCGGAACTTTAATAACGTTTCCGTTCTCGTCTCTTTCCTTTTTAAAGGTTGTTTTTTCAACCTTCAGGTTTTCAATTGTTTTCATTTAGGTAGTTTTAAAGTTGAACTAAAATAGCAATTATTTTGCGGCCTTCACTTGCTTCAGACGCTCATACAAAATCATTCCGGTTGCTACGCCAACGTTCAGGGAAGCAATATCTCCAGCCATTGGAATAGACAAACGTGCATCTGACATTTTCAACAGGTCGTGTGAAATACCATCTTCTTCCGATCCGAGAATAATAGCAGTAGGACCAAAGAACGAGTAATTCTCAACAGAAACTTTCGATTTCTCCGTACAGGAAACGATTTGGAAACCGCTTTGCTGTAAATAGAATAAGCTGTTTTTCAATAAGTCGGTCTTGCAAACGGGAATACTGTGCAATGCCCCTGCAGAAGTCTTGATCGCATCGGCTGAAACCAGAGCGCTTCCTTTGGAAGGGATCAAAATAGCGTCAACACCCATGCACGCAGCTGTACGGGCAATTCCACCGAAATTCCGTACGTCTGTAATGCGGTCCAAAACCAAAATACACGGTTCTTTTCCTTCAGAAAGCCACTGATCACACAGATCTTCGATGTTTTTGTACTCAACAGGTGAAGTGAAAGCGATCACTCCCTGGTGATTATTTGCCGTTAGTTTATTCAATTTTTCAACAGGAACGAATTGCAATTGATAATCCTTTCCGGTCAGTACTGTTCTTAGTTCCTCAAACAAGTCTTTGTCAATTCCCTTTTGGATCAGGATCTTGTTGATCTCTACTTCGTTCTTGATCGCTTCGATTACAACACGGATCCCGTAGATAATATCCGAAGGATCTTCCTTTGGTTTGCGTTCGAAATTGCGTTTATCCCGGTTAAATCCTCCACCTCTTTCTTCGCGGTCGTTCTTTTTATTATACCTTGAATGTGATTTCAACTTACATATCTTCACTAAATGATTTTTCAACCGGACAAGCCAAAGCAGCCCGCTTTACTTTTTCGATAGTCGTTTCGTCCCAACCGTTATTGCGGATGTCAAGTTCAATAACCAATTTGGAGATCCTTCTTGGTGCCGAAGCCATAATTTTAGTTACAGTTGCAGATCCGTTTTCGTAATTGTATCCGTGCTCATTGCAATAAATCCCGATAATACTCAGCATACAGGAAGCATAAGCTGTTGCAACCAGGTCAGTAGGAGAGAATTTTTCGCCTTTCCCGTGATTGTCTGTAGGCGCATCCGTATGAATGACCGTTCCCGATTGAAGGTGCGTACATTCCGTTCTTAATCCACCAAGATATTTTATTGTTGCTGTTGCCATGGCTTTATTGTTTATCGTTTAAAATTGAAAAGCTGATTTCCGGGGAGACCCTGAACTTTTCAATTTTCACTTTTCAATTCTCAATTAAATCGAATGCTTCTTCGTACTTTTGTAGAATCAAATTTTTCAGCATCAAAGGTACTGAAATTTTGAATAGCGGAAAGGCACGACTATGTCAGAAGAAATTACAAC
>CBFGPJ010000651.1:0-1923 GCA_965650615.1 uncultured Fluviicola sp.
AGAAGAAATAAAGGAGTCAAGAGACAAGACTTTGTGAGTCATGATAATTTAGTCTTGATCGTGACTCTAAAATATCCTGACTCCAAAATAATAAACAATGAATATAGAACAACGCATTCAACAAGCTGAAACACGCATTTTTAAAGCTGTTTTTCCAAGTACAACCAATCATTATGATACACTTTTCGGAGGAACAGCGATGCAATTAATGGACGAAGTAGCCTTTATTGCCGCAACCCGTTTCAGTCGCCAGCGAATGGTTACCGTGAGCAGTGACAAGATCGATTTTAAAAAACCGATTCCTGCAGGGACAATCGTGGAATTGATCGGTAAAGTAACTTACCTGGGAAGTACCAGTTTGAAAATCCGGGTAGAGATCTTTATGGAACAAATGTATTCCGACCAGCGCGAGAAAGCAGTAACAGGTGAATTTACCTTCGTTGCGATAGATGAAAACAAACAGCCGGTTAAAATTCTTAGGGAATAATGAAAAATCCCTCCCGATGCAGCCGGGAGGGATTTCCTTATTTCTGTTGTTTATTTATTCTTTTACAACAACGATTCGTTCTGTAAATACCTGGTTTTCTTTGAATACAAAGACAGAGTAAGTTCCCGGTGGCAGATTTTGTTTTTTTATTTCATGACTTTCGCCACGTATCGTACCACTTTCAATTTCCTGTCCTTCAAGTGAAGTCAACTGATAGCGGCAGTCTGTTCCGATCTTTGCAGTGTTGATAATAAAGTTCCCGTTGTTCGGATTCGGATAAACGGAAAGCTGTTGCTGTTCTGCTGAAGTTGATAAAATTCCGGGAGCTTCTGGATCATCAGCAGATCTGGTTGTTTTCAGCTCATCCGGAGGAATTCCACCCTGGGAGTTGCAAATCAATACATCGCAAATATTGCAGTTTGCATCAATGAATTCTACCCGGAAACAAGCTTTCACACTTTGTGAGCAACAAGACAATGCAAGGATAGGAGGGAATTTGAGGTTGAGTGTCAATGATTCGTTGGTAATGACTCTTGGAGTTGAAGTTGTCAATTCGATGTCGTTACTGAAAGTAGCAGAGGTGGAGTAAGAATAGGGTGAAAACGAAGCTGTAAACCCAGACAAAGTAGCCGCTGGAGATACAAAGTGTCCGAAATCCGCATTGGTAATAGAACAATAATTACGACAAAGATCACTGCTTGGTGTAACCAGGTAATTCAGCAGTGTGACACGTACTTTTTTGATTACTTTCCCTCCCGAATTCAGATCGAATGATGCATTGGCATTCCCATTGGAGCTAGTGAGGTTCAATGAAAGCAGTTTGGCATTCACTCCGGTACAATTACATCCGGATGAAGTCGGTACATCACAAGACACCTGCCCGGCAATAACCGTTGGTAATCCAAGAGTACGTGTTCCGTTGATCGGAACCGAGTTGGAACTCCATCCGCTTCCGGCCCCTGCAACGTCGGGTGTATTTAACGCGGAAAGCGTACTTACGCCTACAAAAGGGCCGCTGACATACACTTTATTGTTCGGTCCCAACTGTAAACCATTGAAAGGGTATTGCTGTCCGGAGGAAGTAACTGCACTTGCAATAGTATATGGAGTAGGACTTGCAACTGTAATATCGTATTGATACAGATTACATGTGGCCCCAACTCCTGCAAATCCCTGGCCGATATAAATATAATTCCCGTTAGGTGAAAATTCAAAACCGTACGTATTTCCACTTCCACCTACATTGATGGATTTGTCGAGCGTCATATTTCCAGTGAATAAGTTGAAATTAAAGGTTTCAGCAAATTTTGATCCACAAAGTGCCAACCCAAGTTTGTTGCCTGAAACACTGAATTTCATTTGCCCCTGTGCATTGTAATTTGTTGTATTGTGAGCAAGTCCGACTACTTGAGTGGTGAGGTTGGCCATCAATGCTG
>CBFGPJ010000652.1:0-1902 GCA_965650615.1 uncultured Fluviicola sp.
ATGATTCGGAGCAGGAATATGACAGTCTGCGACCTTTAGCATCTTATCAATATGTATATTCTTTTAAAGAGGGATTTGCAATCGTGGTAACGAATAAGAAATATGGGTTCATCAACAAAACAGGAATGAATAGTATACCGTGCCAATACGATTATGCTTATGACTTTAGTGAAGGATTTGCAATTGTGGTAATGAATAAAAAATATGGTTTTATTGATTCCACAGGAAAAGAAATCACGTCCTTAAAGTATGATTTCGCAACCGATTTTCAGAATGGCAGAGCTATGGTGAAACTGGATGATAAATGGGGTTTTGTCGATGAAAAAGGAACAGAAATTATACCGGTAAAATGCGATAATGCCAACGGATTTGAAGAAGAATTAACAACGGTGAGCGAAAATGGTCAATGGTTCATTGTCGATAAAATGAATAATAGGAAACCGGTTACTCATAAAAGTAATGGAATTTCCTCCTTTAATGAAGGACTTGCATCCATTGAGATCGGAGGAAAAAGAGGATGTATGGATAAGCAGGGAAACATTGTGATTCAGCCGAAATACGATCTTGTATTTTATTTCCGGGAAGGATTGGCCTTGGTTGATTTGAATGAAAAACGAGGGTTTATAAACAAAAAAGGACAAGAAGTCGTTCCGTTGATATATGATGGTTTTCCGGGGTTTCGCGAAGGAATGGCAGCAGTAGAGGTCAATGACAACTTTGGTTTTATCGATAAAAACGGAAAAATGGTAATTCCCTCGAAGTATAGGGATGTCCATGACTTTTATGATGGTTTGGCACGCGTTCGGATCGGGAAAAAAGTTGGATGTATCAATCCGAAAGGTGAAATGATCATTCAACCGGTTTACGATGAAATAATGGTCGGTGAAGGAGTTCTTGGAGTTATTGCTGACGGAAAAGGGCAATTTTTAGATTTAAAAGGGAAAGCATTGTTTCCGGATGTGTATGAGAATTTATACGGTTTTAGTGACGGAGCAGCTTTGGTAAAGAAAAACGGGAATTGGTTTTTCATCGACAAGCAGGGACATCGATTATTTTAAGAACTCAAAACAGAATAGAACCTACACCGGAATAAGGTCCTGGAACCAGAATCCGTATTCGATCGGTTCGTTTTCCTGGTTTTTGGCTGTATACGTTTTGAGCACTTTTTCTCCCGTTTCAAAGCTGATCGGTTTTTTAAAGATCGGACCATCAAAAACAAAGGTGTGAAATTCCCCGTTCTCGCCACATGGATCTACATTCTCCGGTAAATCGGCGAGAAATTGGTGATCGATTACTCTGCCAACAAACTCCTCACTCAGTTTGGAACCATCTACACAAACGACAATCGTTTTAAAACCCAGGTCGATAAATTCCCGGACCAATTCATTCGTATCTTGTTTCCAGAGTGGAAAATGTGCTGAAATGGAAACTTCCTGTAGTTTTTGTTCCCGGTACTTTCTCAGGTCTTCCAGGAAAATATCCCCAAAAATACAGTCCCGGATTCCTTCTGATTTTAGCTCGTTGATGGCTGCATTCATAACCGCTTCGTAAGCTTGTATATCCGAGCTGGCCGGTAAGTGAACTTTTTTGGCAGGAATTCCAAGAGCTTCAGCTTGTGCAATTAGCAATTCACTGCGAACTCCGTGCATGGAGATACGATCGGCTTCCTCATTCAACGTTGTGAGCAGGTATCTAATCTCAAATTGTTTGTCCTGAAGGATTTTGTAAAGCGCAAGGGTACTGTCTTTCCCTCCGCTCCAATTGAAATAAGCCGGAATCAAACGTCCCATTCTTCATTTAAGAACGCAACAATTTTACGCGCCGTGGTATTGAAATAACGCTTCGTACGGTATCCACCTACCCAGGTAATTCCGCGAACAGCATTCGTTAGGAATACTTCAT
>CBFGPJ010000653.1:0-1886 GCA_965650615.1 uncultured Fluviicola sp.
TGACGTTCCCTGAATTCAATTTCTTTTCCATTCAGAATATATGACATGAATTCGGGTGAAATATAAATGGTATCGAAACTTACTTTGGTATCGTTATCAACTAAAGGATTGGCATGAACTTCATAGGGATTGGTGATGGAAATGCTGTTCGTTTGGCTGTAAAAGAATTGATCATCGAGTTCTATTTTTTCAATTCCGTTCCTTATGAGGGAAATGCAAAATGTTTCGTGGAAATGTTTTGGAAAATCCTGGTTTTGATTCTCAACAGAAATAAAACTGATTTCTTTTGATCGTGTCATGAGATTTCCCTGTTGCGATTGTTTCTTGGAATCAAGATACGAATTAATGAGAAATAGGAGTGAGTACGGTCAAAAAATGACTGAAATTCGGCCAAGGGATAGTATGCGAAGTCATCGTTAATAAGCCGGCATATACCCATGTTTTTTGATCTCTTCCAAATCAGCATGATCGGAAGTTTTCACTTTCCAGGTGATAATAAAATCAGGGTTTTCGATGGTTTCGCCTGTTGATTTTTCACGATATGCACCGTGTTTGGCCCGTTTGATCGTATTTCTCAGGTAGGGAATCCGGAAAATACTGTTATCCTCTCTGATTATTTTGAAGAATCCATCGACAGTCAATTTCGCAACTTTTCCGTGAGTTTGATAACGTTCGATTATTTCCCCATCCTGATCCACAAAAGTCAAACCAATCAGTATGACTTTTCCCTTCAGGTAATTTCGCAATTGTCTCCAGGTCATCATGACATTTCGTATTTGTGAATTCTTAAGTTACGATTTATTGAACGTTCAAACCGGAAGATGAATGCCAGAAACTGTTAAGATTTTGGATTATTTAAGAAGTTGGAAAAGCCTTTGTTTTGGTCAATGAACTTTTTTCGCTGGAAGAATCCGACTAGAACAACAAAAGCCCTGGCAGTACATGTCAGGGCTTTTAAAATTTCATCCAATCTCCTTTATTTCTTATGAATCTGGTAGGTTGTTATTACATAGGGCTCCTGTTTTATACCGATTCCTCTTGTTTTCAGAAAATCAATGATTTCGGCTGCACTGGCTTCATGAGACTTTTTCCACTCCATTCCCTGGTTGTAAATGAGCATGTCTTTAAGGGAATGATCGATCACATAATATTGTTTTGTCAATTCCTCCAATCGTGTCCTAAAATCGTCAACGGAGGCATATGCCTTTTCTGTTCCTTCTTCGATTTGTGCTGAATTTCTGACATATTCACTCGATTTGTTTAGAGACACTACATTGACCTTTTTCTTGCTGGTAATGGAGTCAAAAGTGATCGACAAACCGCTTAGTAATCCTTGTTCAATTTCTGAAAGGGCCTTTTCGAAACTGTCATTTTTTCTCCAGTAAACAATATCATAACGGCAACTCTCAGGAATCTTGTTTTCTACCCAGACAGCTGATGGAAGTTCACGTAAGAAAACAAACAATTCTTCGAGAGACCCGGAGGAATAGGTGATACCTACATGCTCTTCTTTCATACGGTATCCGTAAGAACCCATAGTTTTTGTTTCCAGCGAAGGTCTGATGATGAACTGATCGATTAATTCATCACTGCAGAATTGATCCTTTCCGACCATTTGTTTCATTCCATTATACAACGGATCCTCGCCTCCACGGAATCCGCCATTCAAAATAACTTCCGGATGATTGCTTTTTTGTTCAGGGGCAACTGCGTTGGTATTGATAACTTCCAAAAGCGTTTCTTCCGATAAATGATTGCTTCTGTGAACGATCATGCCGTCTCTGTTGATTACAAACATCGCCGGACGGCCCGCGACATTATAGTTCTTAAATTCCTGTTTGTCATCATCTCTACCAACGCAGAAATCAATCGTAATTTTTTTCAGA
>CBFGPJ010000654.1:0-1885 GCA_965650615.1 uncultured Fluviicola sp.
TGAGCATTTTGATCTGATCTTTTTTGACATGCTTTACAATCAGAACATCGGTTGTCCAGAGCCAGAATAAAAATATGGAAGCTCCGCTGACATTCATATGTACGAGCCCGTCCAGGTAATCATGTTGCAAAGCGAAAGAGAGGATAAAACTAATGATCGAACTGGCAAGGTAAACCAGGATAACCGGAAGGATTAATTTGTTTCCCGGTTGTTGGATCAATTTGTGAAACCAAATGATGCAGGCGATAAAAGCGAGTAAGTTGAGAATAATAGCCATGGTTTGTTTTACTGTTTAAAAGCAACTAAAAATTACTTCTGTAAACTGGAAACGCTATATTCGTCAATAAGTTGCTAAACCATGACAAATTTTTCCATGCTTTCCGCTTATGCCTTGTCTTTACCTGAGGCAACGGAAGAGCCGCATTTCGAGAAACGGTCTTACCGGGTCAAAAAGAAAATTTTCGCAACTGTCAGTATGGATGAAGCGTTTTTTGTCGTAAAACTGACGGATATACAACAATCCGTGTTTTGTAAATGGGACGAAAGTGCTTGTCATCCTGTTCCGAACAAATGGGGTTTACAAGGCTGGACACGGGTCTATTTCGAAAAAGTGGATGAAGATTTTCTGAAAGATATTGTGAAGACATCTTATTCGAATGTAGCGCCTAAGAAGTTAACGGAGTTGCTTTCTGATTGATTTTCTCTTTGTTTTCGGGATTCTAACGGTTTTTAACGGTTACACAACCGTTATCAAAAATTAGCGATTATATCTGTGGTGAATTATTGAAATGCCTATGAACAGTAGCTCTAAGTGTTTTTAACGGTTAATTTTTTGAAAACTACTAGTTGGTTTGCATTTAATTCATTTTTCCCTTATCTTAAAAAGACTCAGGTTTTTACTCCTCATTCTTCTTAAACATTCCACCCACTTCTTTCGATATACGTTGAATGGTTTCAACACCGGCAGCAAGCGGGCTTCCGCTCATATCGTCGTAAGCTGCATAGGACAGATCCGATGCACTTTGTGACGGATAGATAAAAATGTGGTCGAGGTTTGAATTCTCTTTTTCCATCCGCTGTGGTAAAGATTCCATTCCTGCGAAGGCAGAAACTGATCCCGGTCGTGCAAAAACAGAAATGAACAAGTGGTGTTCATTGAATCTTGCCAGTTTTTCCAACATATCTTCCGGAGATTCGATTGGGAAATGAGTTAAATCCGCACTGTATTTACGATAGGTACGGTATGCTTTTACTTTTTCAAAAGTTTCGCGGGTACTATATACATCGATATCCACATTCAATTCTTTTGAAATACGCATTACACGCTCCAGCCATTGATTGGAGTCTTGCTCCAATTCGGCATAAACCGGACAAACAAGCGAAATTTTCCGATAGTTCGAAAACGCATGGTTGAAGTGACAAAAGAAAACCGTTTTATCACAAACACTCAGTAAATGATCCCGGTCATCACCAATCAGCCTTTTGAGCAGATTGACTTTTGAATTGTCATTGATGAGTACGATGTCAGCAACCAATTCTTTTGAAACGCGGGCAATCCCACTCGATAGATTGTGATCGATCGTTGCCATAGCGTGCACATTAATTTCGCCACTATTGTAATGCGTGATAAAATCGTCGATGTGCTTTCGTGAGCGGCGAATACGCATTTCCGCTTCTTCATCATTCTCCAAAACACTGACCACTGAAATTGGATTCATAACAGTCCTGTCTGTGATGAGAACTGAAAAATCAAGTAAGGCTTCATTCCCTTTCAACTCATTTGCTGCAACCAGTACATGCTGACTTCGCATGGAAGGACCTTCCAAAGGCTCGTTTTTGGTTTGGGAAATACGCAGTTTTTTTCCTGCATTCTCAGTCACGAAAG
>CBFGPJ010000655.1:0-1881 GCA_965650615.1 uncultured Fluviicola sp.
GGAATACTTCATCGGCAACCAATAAATTGGAAGGCAGGATCGGACATTCATACACCTTTAATCCGTTTTTTAACGCCAGGTTGATCACCTGCATCCGCATCGTTCCTGCCAGGCAGCCGTCAGAAAGACTTGGTGTATAAAGAACCCCGTTACTTACTACAAAAATATTGCTGTGTGAACTTTCAAGGATCTGGCCGTTATCGTTGGTAATCAACATATCGTCCAGGCCTTTTTCTTTTGCTGAAATAGCAGCAAGTACATACAGAATTCCGTTTTTTGTTTTGTAATTGGAAAGGATATTCTTCGTTTTTTTAATGTCCTGGTACAGATCTACTTCCAGTCCTTTTGCATTCAAGCCGAACAAGTTGTGTTCAATCGGATAGATTTCAATGAAATAACTAACTTCATTTGTATCAGGAAGATACGTCCCACCTCCTAAACGATCAATTGAAAGCCTTACGCGTGCTCCCTCCGTGATTTTACATAACTGGATCAGTTCGTCAATTTGCTGCTGAAAGAATTCGGTCGTGTAAAAAGCAGGCAAACGCATTTTTAAGATCTTTGCTCCTTCTACCAGCCTTGAAAAATGATGAGACAGGTTCAAAACTTTTCCGTTCATAATACGAATACTTTCAAAAAGTCCGTCTCCATAAGTGTAACCCCGGTTCCCCGCAGTAATGGAATGTCCTGTGTTACTGATGATTTTACCGTTATTGTTTACGAATAATTCCTGATCGCTCATTTAAAGTAGGTTTTGAAATGCAATTCTTACTTGTTCAATATTAGTAATTAAAATGAAAACAATCCCGAAAACGGCACCGGATATATGCGCATCATGTGCAATATTTGTTTTTCGGTTACGATCGGAATAAATCTCAAATGCCAGGTAGATCAGTCCGAAAATCCATGCACTTATCGGAACAGGAATGAACATGAAGCCGATTTTCATTCCCGGATCAAGCATGATCATGGCGAACAGGATAGCTGATGTCACACCGGAAAGGCCTAAAGATCTGTAGTTTGGATTGTCTTTATGCCTGATGTAAGAAATCGAACTTGAAGCGAACATCGAGACGATTATGAAAGCCCAAAATATAATTTCACCTAAAAGAGGGCCATAGAAATTGTAGAGATAAAATTCAAAATACCTTCCGAAATAATAAAGCGTAATCCCATTGAAAAAAAGATGTCCGAAATCTCCATGCAAAAACGCATGTGTTATAAAACGATAGTATTCCCTGTCATATTTCACATAGTACGGACTGAAAAGGTATTTTTCCATGAAGTCGCGGTTGTTAAAACCAATAAAGGACATGATTGCCATCGTGCCCAGGAGAATGTATGTTGAATAAATTTGAGGTTCCATTTTGTAAGGAATAAGTATCTTGCAGTAAAATTGCTCATTATTTTTTGAACCTTTATGAAATTTAGCAGAGTTCTATTACTATTTCTCACGACCACACTCACACTTACCTTAATCAGATGCAGTTCTGAAATTGATAAAACAGATCCCATTTTCGACCAGAAAGTCTCCCTGAAAAAGCGTATTTCCTTAGCGGTTGAATCCGATTTATTAACAAAATTGAAATTCCCGGAAAGTATCAAAGATTCCGTTTATGTTTTTTATAAATCGCGTGATTTCAGACCCGTTTGGGCAAATGATTCCATGTTACTAAAAAAAGGGCTGAAATGGAAAGAACTGTTGGATTTCCCTTGTGCACTGGGTTTACCCGATAACAGACCTTTTAAGTTTAAAGAAGATTCACTGACAACTACTTCGATCATCCAGGAATTTGTATTGACTGCCCGGTTGGCACAATTGCAGCAAGATCTGAAAGTAGGTTTCCTGGATACATCAATCAATGCTTACCGGCCGATAGT
>CBFGPJ010000656.1:0-1874 GCA_965650615.1 uncultured Fluviicola sp.
AGATTAATTTTAAACAAGACAAAAGTAAGGAAAAAATGATACCCCGTGAACTTTATCCCGATAAAACTTTTGCGTGTTTAAATCTCAATGGAATTCATCTGAAAATGTGTGAAAACTTTCCTGTAAAACCGGGAGCTTCGTAAAAGGAATTTGTTTGATCTTAAATGTGTCTCCGTGAATAATAACTTGATTTTCATCCCACATACAACGTATTTCACCTTGGATTGAAGTATATTGTTTTAAAAGATGCGTGTCGATTTTGTAGTCCTTGAATACATCATCCCATGATTGGAGAATAACATAATGCTGCCGGTGAATAAACAGGTTTTTCACTTCCCGGCTTCCATAAACCCGGTAAGCTCCATGATGGGCAAGTCGCGGATAACGGTCATCATTCACATTTCTGCTCCTAAATGTGGGAAAAATGCTTTCCGCAACCACAATCCCTGCAAAAGCAAATTTGATTATCCGGTGTTTGCGCGTGTTGTTGTATCGGACCTTTTCAACTGCAAATCCGAAAATGCCGTTCCAATTTTGCCGGAAGCACAGACTGTAAACAATACTGAACACAAGCAGTGAACCGGACAATAATTTCACGGAAATATCGAAGGAAAAATTGATCAGTACCACCTGTCCGAAAATAACGACAGCAAGCAAGGATGCCAGGAATTGTGTCCGTTTGAACAGGAGTAGTAAAGCGGCAACCACTTCAATAATTCCCAGGGAAACGGTATACGGATAGGAGCTCCCGACCAGTGACCAATAGGCAATGTCTTTGGACAATTTTCCGAAAGGAGTGAAAAGCGTATTGGGCTCCGGCATGTAAAACTGTGTTTTCGTGATTTTGTCCCAGCCATATTTGAACAGGAATAAAAACAGGATGGCTGCAAGGACCGTTTTTAAAAGGTCAGTCGGGTGTAATTTCCACTTCGAGCAGATCCAATTCACGATAGGAGAAGAAAAAACTCCAAGGAGAAGGCTTAAGGCAATCAGTACATAGGTTCCATAAGTATCTGTTTCGAAGATCAGTTCGTGGTCCATTGCTTTCAATAAACCCGTAAAAGGTTTTTGAATGGTCTTAAAGACCCAGTCGAAAAGAGAATAATCGAAAGGAAGGAGCAGCATCCACCAAAAGGCAATTCCAATAAAACTGATCTTCAGGTGCTCTCTCATGAAATAACTTGAGGTCTTAAAATTCGGCCGAAAAATCTCATCAATAGCATTCCTCCTCCTGTGATCCCGAAAAGAAATAAGAGATAGGATTTCTTCTTTTTCCTGGGAGCGACTTCCTGTTGCGGTTTGATTTTCATTTCATGGTATCGGTCCTGGGTAGGAGGCTTTATTTTTAGCGAATCGGGAGAATGTTTGAAATTGATCAGTTCAATGTGATCTTTGTCACGTTCATAGAGTGAATCAAGGATCTTTGCCTCCTGTTTTTTATAGCGCATGGTATCATGGTAAATGAATCCGGAGAATTCAGCCATGACATGTACATAAGTAGAATCATTTAATCGCACGATTTGGATTAGTTGAGGTCCGGGATCTCCGAAATTGGTACTCGGGTCCGTAAAAAAGCTTTCAGCTGCTCCTGAATGACTTTTGTGCGCGATAATGGCTGTCTGAGCTTGCGAAATGGAAGCTGTCAAACAAATACAAAGAATGAATATTGTTTTCATATGTTAAGCAATTGAAGTTTTTGAAACTTTTGATCTGCTGAATACTTTCAGAAGCAACATTCCTCCTCCGGTAATTCCGAATAAGAAAAGCAGGTAGGATTTCTTTTCTTTCTTTTTGGGCGTCGGTTCATTCAGTTGTTGCTGTTGCAGCTCAAGCAGTTTTTTTTGTTCTTCTTTCTGATTGATCAGTTCTTGCTC
>CBFGPJ010000657.1:0-1871 GCA_965650615.1 uncultured Fluviicola sp.
ATTGCCGTCTGCGGAGCGCTTTTTCTTGATCTTGTCGTACTTGGATTCGGTCGTTTTGGTGGTTTCGGCTTTTAAACTGTCAACAGGGATTTTAGCGATCGAATCATTGTATGTTTTATTTCGCTGAATAGCCTGGTGGTAATCGTATTTCGAAAATGACTCCAATGCAAATTGTTTTGTATTTGCTGCAGTTTCTACCATGCGGTCATAGATTGCCTGGATTTCAGGATCCGACGCATTTGCAGCACGGATATCATAGATTTGTCTGAGTGCAATGGAAGAAAGTTCCAGTTTGTCCATTTTCTTCAGGATGGCATGAAGCACTGCTATTTCACCCTCTTTGTGAATTTTTGATTCGAAAGGTTTGGAAACCGAAGCTGATTTGGTTTGTGCCAGCGCCAGCCAGGTTTTAGCTTTCATTTGTGTCAAATATTCGGAATTGGGGAATTCTTTTTCCAAAACGAAAATAGAGTAAAGCGCATTGGTCAGATCAAGGGAAAGAATGCTGTTTCTGATGGATTCGAAACGCGCAATTGTCCGGATTTCATTGAATCGATCTGCACCAAGGATATTCGGGCTGCCTGTCCAGCCGGTTCCTTTTTCAAGGACTTCCAAAACCTGTTTTTTACGTTTGGAAATATTCGGATGTGAGCTCTTGCTGTCGTTGTAATTTTCCTCTGCGGTGATCTCAAAAGCTTCTTTCGGGAATTTAAAATCCGGAACGTAAAAATCATTTGAATTAAAAAAGTTTTGCGGGATCTTGACTTCGTCGAATGGCAGGTAAGAATACATCAATACATCGAAGGTTGGTTCGATCAATGCTTCATCGTACCCTGCTTTTTTGTATAGATCGATAGCGTCCGCATCAGCTTCCAATTCACGTTCCTTGCTATACGTGCTTAATTCGTAGTAGTTTGGGTTTTTTAAGACTGTTTTTTGCTTAAAACGCTCCAAAACGTGCTTATGCTTGTAGTGTGCAATTTCGTGCGCCAATACATACGCAATCTGAGCTTCGGAACTTACCTGGGAAATTAAACCGGTAGTAACGAAAATAATTCCCTGATCCGTAGAAATAGCATTTGTTTCATTCGACTTTAAAGTGTAAAAACGAAGTTGTTTAAAGGTTTCTTTGTCATCTTTCAATAAGTTTTTGGCGATGTCTTTCACATAGATCGAAATCGGATCTCCGAATACACACACTTCCGATTGAAGGATCTTATCAATAGAGGTATGGATTGCCGTGTAGAAATTTTTTCTCAAAGAAACAGCCAATTCCGGCCGGTCAGCTTTGATATCCCTTTCCACTTTTTCATAAGTAGAGAGACTGAAGTCTTCGGGAATGGAACCGGTAGAAAGCAGCGTTTTGTAATGGTTGAAGTCTGTTTTGTTCTGGGCTGATAATCCGCCCGAAAAGCTGATTGATAGCAGGCAGGTTAGAAAGAATGTTTGTTTTAACATAACCGGTTTTTTAGGTAAGTGGCTGTAAAAGTAGTGAATTCGCCAGAATATCGGTTAGATTGAAAAGGATTTATCAGATAAAAACAAATTCAAAGTTTGGAATACTGATACGATATTTATGCGAATAGTTTTGACAGCGGAGAAAATCCCAATTACCTTGTAGAGTGATCGTCACTTAAATTTGGACATTGTTCTTTGTAGTTTAGTTTCTCGTATGAGCGAAAGTCTGCTTTTTGTGCCTTTGCAAAAAGTAGGAGTTATTCGATTTAGATGAATAAAAAGCAGTCTTCCGAATAAATAAATGACCGCACTAACGTTTGTCATATCAAAAGCTAACGCTTTTTCTTATTACATTTGCTCCCCTTGCGAAATACTATGAAACAAAACTCTCTCTTCCGTAAAAAAACCGTCCA
>CBFGPJ010000658.1:0-1869 GCA_965650615.1 uncultured Fluviicola sp.
GTGTTGTGGGACTACTACGTCATCAACAGTTCCATGAATCAATAACAAATCACCTTTCAATTTATTTACATGCGAAAACAAGGACGCTTCTTCGTATCCTTTTGTATTTTCTTCCGGACGATCCATGTAACGCTCACCATACATTACTTCATAGTATTTCCAGTCTGTAACCGGACCACCTGCAACACCTACTTTAAATGTTTCCGCTTGTTTCAACATAAGAGACGTTGTCATAAATCCACCGAAAGACCAACCGTGAACAGCGAAGCGGGAAGTATCCACATATGCCAAAGATCTCAGGTAATCGATTCCTTTCATCTGATCTTTTATCTCAACAACACCCAACTGTCTGTGGATCTGATTTTCGAAAGCAAAACCACGTTCACCCGATCCGCGATTATCCAATGTAAATACTAAATAACCTTGTTCAGCCATCCAGTACATCCATAAATTAGCTCCGTCCAACCAGGAGTTTGTTATCATTTGAGCATGCGGACCTCCATAAACATATACCATAACAGGATATTTCTTGTTCGGATCAAAGTTACTTGGCTTGATAAGTCTTGTATATAAAACAGAACCGTCTTCTGCCTTTATTTGTCCGATATCTGCACTTCCGATCTGAACATCAGCCAGCTTGTTTTTTGATACTGAAATTGTTTTTGTGATCTTACCCGTAATCGTTTTTAACTCCACTTTTCCGGGAACAGAATGCGACGAATACTGATCGATAATATAAGTAGCCATATCGTTGATCACAATTCCATGGGTTCCTTCTTCCAATGTTAGACAACGTTGTTTCCCATTTAGATCAACCGCATAAAACAGTGTGTTTAGCGGACTTGTTCCGGTAGCAGCAAAAACAATTTCTTTTCCTTTATTAATGGATTGCAAGATCTCTTTCGCCACAAACTTGTTTGCAGTCAATTGCTTGATCAAAGTACCATCCAATGAATAATAGTACAAGTTGTTGAATCCGTCTTTTTCTGAAATCCAGACAAAATTATTGGAATTAGCCATTGGAAAGAAAGCCGGATGCTCAGGCTCTACCCATTTTTCACTCTGCTCTTCTAAAATTGTCTTAACAAAGGCACCTGATTTTGCATCGTATTGGTTTAACCACATGTGGTTTTGTTCCCGGTTTACTTCTGCAATTAAAACGAAGTTTTCGTCTGGTGTCCAGCACAAATTTGTCAGATAGCTATCTGATGCACCTTTGGGTAAAATGTAAACTGTTTTACCTGCTGCAACAGAATAAATACCCACTTTTGGCTTTTCAGAACCTTGTCCTGCCATCGGATATTTAATGTTCATCAATTCTGCCGGAACTTTTGTAATATCAACTAAGGGATATTCTTTCACGTTGGTTTCATCCTTTTGATAGAATGCCAAATAAGTACCTTTTCCGGACCAGAAAATACCATCTGTAATTCCAAACTCGCTGCGTGCAATAGTTTGCCCTGAAACGATATTTTTATCTGTATTGGAAGTAACTGCAATCTTTTCACCTTTCGAATTGACAATCCACAAATTGTTCTCAACCGTATAAGCAACGCTTCCGGTAGTCATTTCGTACTCAGCTCCTGCGCCTTCTTCAACAACAGAAACCAACTTGGAACCTGTTCTTGATTTCAGGTTCAACAGGTAATAGTTGTTCCCATCGTTCAACACTAACTCATCTGTACTTTTAAAGGAAAAACCGTAAAAACTAAACAATTGAGCACCCAAAATCTTGTTCACGTCCTGAATAGTAAATAATTGCTCCGGATCTGTTTTCTTAACCGAAGCCCGGTACATTGTCTGGTAATTATTACTTACATACACATATGAGTCCGTTCCCGGAATCCAGGTAATCGAATTACACTGCTC
>CBFGPJ010000659.1:0-1865 GCA_965650615.1 uncultured Fluviicola sp.
AAAATTATTTTAACCGCCGACGATTTCGGAGTAGACGACACGATAGACAACGGAATTATCCGTTTAGTGAAGTATAACATTATTAACTCCGTAGAAATCCTGGCAAATAACGGTGAAAACGGTGCCGAAAGCATTCGCCGTGCTGAATACTTACTGGATCAGACTGAAGCGGTAAATCCGGGACTTGAACTGGGCGTGCATCTCACCATTACTTCAGGTAAACCTGTCAGCAACGGTGATCTGTCAAAAATACTTTTTGACGGACATTTTATTTCTGCAAAAAACACCAATAGCGAGGCAGACCCCGGGGCCATTTACAACGAATTAAAAAGCCAGATTGAAATTCTGAAAAGCAATGCACGTATTTGGAGTAAGGTTACGCATTTAACCAATCACCACGATGCCCTGTGGTTTTTTCCGAAATATACCGAAATGTATGTTCAGGTGGCACAAGAATACGGCTTACCTATCCGCAACCCGCGTGTTCTGCCCGAATGGAATTCGTTTTTGTATTACAACTACATGGGCCCCCGTAATGCGAGTCATGATGACCTGGAAAAGTCCAGGAAAGCTTACGATTTCCGTATGAAGGGCCAATTTGAAACCAAAGACTTAGACTATCGGTCCTCTCATTATTTGGACAGTTCCCACTATTCACTGTGGCGTACCATTCTGGATTCCAATCCTTATAAACCGGAAGTATTTATTGCTAAACGCCAGGAACAGCTAAGAACTGTTTTTAAACGTGTCCGTGAAATGCACGACGAACTTGGTACCCCACAAATAGTAGAAGTCTTGTTCCATGTGCGGGAAGGATCATTGAAAAACTCGAAAGTGAAACTTCCTAAAAACAAAAGAAACCAGGCTTTTGACAAGTTTGATCTGGAGCATTACAACGGAATTTCAACCTCCTACTTCGACGGTCGTTCAGTAGAATGGACCTCGTTAGTTTGGGAAAACACCTCGGGAGCATTAGCCAAACTTTATTCCGACAATCACATTGAAAGAGGCTGTTGGAGCGACTGTATCGAACAAAAATTAAAGATGCCGGAGATTGTGTTGTAGAGATAAAAAGAAAGAGCGTCACTCAGGTAACGCTCTTTTTCTTTTTGTGGTCCCACTTGGGATCGAACCAAGTCCGCCAAAAACTCAGGGTAATTTACTTACTTTGTGAATATGAAAAAAATCTCATTTTTAATACTATTCTTTTTGTTGGTAATCAGTTGTGATCCACCTATTCCTTTACCGTTTGGGGAAGAAGAGAATCGTGTTACTTATGTTGAACCATCAGCAAAAGAACTTGCTTTTGCAAATAGTATGCTTCATCGACAATTTGATTTCAATGAATTTGATTTTATAATTCCTAATTGTGATACGATCATTGGAAATAATAATACTTCAGACTATTATTTAACTTTCACAACGAAGACAATACCATACAAGCAAAAAGAAGTTGAATTATATCGGAATCTTGCCAGTAAAATGGCAAAAAAACTATACAAGGATGTATTAAGCGATTCAGTCTTAGTAGAGTGTTCCAGGATTCATCTGAATTTTTATTTTGACAAAGTATTAGCAACATCCTGGGATACAACTTTTTCAATTCAAAATTTGGAATATCAATACAAATTCAGAGTAATTGAATACGCCTCTAAAAAATATAAACATGTGGTATTGTAGGGTATGTTCCAAGTTGGGATACCATCTCAATCCCGATAGCTAACGGAATACACCTTAACGAATCGTAAACGAACAATTTGTACCGACTGTATCTTATACGTTGTTTTTATTGATTTCATTCATTGAACTGGTATTGTCTATTTCCGACTGTCTTGCTACCCTTCTTAACCTGCTCACTTGTAAAA
>CBFGPJ010000660.1:0-1856 GCA_965650615.1 uncultured Fluviicola sp.
GCTTGCTATTGTTCCCTCCTGTAAAAAGAAACCGAAACCAGACCCCATTGACCCGCCGGTGGAAGAAACGGGTGTTTCCGTGGATCTGACCACAGTTCCCTATACGAAATTGTCCGATTATCGGTTTTTCCAGGGAGAAATGAAGAACCAAATTCCGGCCGACAAAGTAATTCCTTACGAACCTGCTTCAGGACTTTTTACCGATTATGCGCATAAAAAACGCTTCATCTGGATGCCGAACGGAACGCAGGCAACTTACAACGGAGATCACAACGTGATGGAACTCCCTGTTGGGGCTGCACTGATCAAAACATTCTATTACGATGATGTTCAGCCAGCAGGAAATACCCGGATTATTGAAACCCGGATCATGATCCGCAAATCTTCCGGTTGGATCTTTGCCAACTATGTATGGAATACCGAACAAACCGAGGCTTACCTGGATATGAACGGAAGTTATACCAATATCAGCTGGCTTCAGAACGGTTCTCCGAAAAGCACTGCATACCGGATCCCGAACCAAACGGAATGTCACACCTGTCATAAACTAAATGACCAACCTATCCCGATCGGGATCAAACCACAAAACTTAAATATCGATTATGCTTATCCCGATGGCACCCAAAATCAGCTGCAAAAATTGATCGCTGTCGGATATTTACCAAATACACTTCCGGGGAATATTGTTTCCACCGTAAATTACATGGACCAAACAAAAACGGTTGATCAGCGTTTCCGGTCTTATGTAGATATCAATTGTGCGCATTGCCACAGTGAAGGGAAACATTGTTCTTACCGCCCTATGCGATTGGCATTTTCAGAAACTTCTGATGTAATTAACCTGGGCTTATGCGTGGAACCCGAAGAATTTATTAATTCCAATTTAGCATACATCATTAAACCAAATGACAAGAACCGTTCGATGATGTATTATAGATTAGGTTCTACTCTGCCAAGCGAACGCATGCCCTTACTGGGCAGAACAGTGGTCCATGATGAAGGTCTGCAATTGCTTGAAGAATGGATTACCTGGAAACAAACCTGCAACTGATGCACTATTATGAACTAAAAACCGAGAATTATGAAAATTAATTTTACCTTTTTCCTTTTACTGGGAATACCTGTACTTTCCCAGGCACAAAACACCTGTGCTACCGCTTTATCTATTATGCCTGCAATAACGTACGCCGTTTCTGCTGTTGACGGAACAGACGTTCCGACTTTAGTTTGTGCAACAAATGGTTCGGGACAAACCGCGGCAGAATGGTATACCTATACACCAACCGACGATTACACGGTAACAGTGACGACAGACCTGGCTGCATCCGCGGGAGCGGATACGCGTTTTCACGTTTATTCCGGTACTTGTGGCGCATTTGTGTGTGTTTCCGGTGACGACGATGGCGGAAGCGGATTAACTTCTACCGCTACTTTCAATGTGACAAACGGCACAACTTATACCATCGCGTTTGACAATCGCTGGACATCCAGTGGCTTTAGTTTTGAATTAACTGAAAGCCCGATCGTTGTTCCTCCTACTCCGCCAATTACTTTTACTGCAAATACTTTCCCGACAGTTAGCGGAACTTATGGATTGGCTAGTACCGATATGAACGGTGACTTTTTGGACGACATTGTTACGGTATCCTCTTCCAGCGTACAAATTCTGTATCAGCAAATCAGCGGGGCTTACATTACAAGCAATATCCCGACTTCCACAACGATGTTCCAGCCATCCTGGAGTATGGCGATCGGGGATATCGATAAGAATGGATTTAACGACATGCTTTACGGAAGCGGGTCAGGTGTCACATTTATGAAAGCAAATGCAACCGGAACAGCTTATACAGAAATTT
>CBFGPJ010000661.1:0-1854 GCA_965650615.1 uncultured Fluviicola sp.
CCCGCATCCTTCTCAAATCAGCAGTTGAAGAATAACTTTTCTTATTTGACAAGAAGGTTTTTACGAAGGCAAAAATGGATAAAAATGATCCTAACAATGTTCCGAAGATCAAGCCGAACGGTCCCCAATTGAATACTCCAAAAATCAAACGGAATCCGCTTACAGAAACAGAATTCACCATACGCTGAATGGAGATCTGTTTAAAGAGTTTCTTTCTTACGGACCAATTGGTTCCCAGGTTAATCCAAACGCTCACATAAGCACTCAAAACCGAAACCAACAGGAAAATATAATTGGATAAGCTATACGGTTTCAGCATGAAATAAATCATTCCTACAAGGAACACGGCTGTTAAAACGATCAGCGAAATCCGGAAGGATAAACGATACAGTGAAAATGCGTGGCTGTCCTGTTTTGCGACCGGCAAAGTTGCTTCATAACGTGCAGTTGCAATTGCTGCAATAAAGGCCACTAAACGGGTATATACTCCCAATTCGCCCATATCGGCAGTGGAATAGATTCGAGTCAGGATCGGATAAATGAGGTAAGCGATTAACTGGGCAATTGCAGTACCTGTCATTAAAGTAAGTACTGCTTTTACAAAGTCAGATCTGAGTGCTTTTATTTGCATTGCAATACATGACGAAGGTATTCATTGAGCCCTTCCTCAAAGGTATATACTGGTTTATAATCCAAATATTGCTCCATTTTAGCTGTAGAAGCCAGTGAATCTTTGATATCACCCTGTCTTGGCGGACCGTACACAACATTGCTTTTGGGAACAACACCCAACGCTTTCAATTCCTCCTGCATACTCTGAATCAGCTGATTTAAAGTCAAACTTCTTCCACAAGCCACATTGTAAGCTTCACCGAAGGCCTGGTTGTTTTCTGAAGCCAAGGATAGTAAATTCGCATAAACTGCATTCTTCACATAGGTAAAGTCCCGTGAGTGTTCCCCATCTCCATTTACTACAATTTCCTCTCCACGAAGCATTTTATCTAAAAATTTCGGGATTACGGCAGCGTAAACACCATTAGGATCCTGACACGGGCCAAACACATTGAAATAGCGCAATCCAATTGTCTCCATTTCATACAATTGATGATAAACCTGAGCATAGTCCTCATTCAGTTTCTTAGTAACTGCATAAGGCGACAGAAGTTTTCCTTCATCTCCTTCGTGTTTTGGAGAGATCAGGGAATCACCATAAACCGATGAGGAACTTGCATACACAAACCGTTTTACATTTGCCAATTTTGCCTCATGGAGAATGGTTAAAAACCCGGTTGCATTTACATGGTGGTTATTGAATGGAAATTCTATAGATCGAGGAACAGACCCCAAAGCCGCCTGGTTGGAAATTGCATCTACTTCTTTCAACAAATTCCTGTAATCTTCCGGATTGCAAATATTTCCTTTAACAAAACGGTAATTTTCGTAATGAGATAATCTATCAACATTTGATTGAAGGCCTGTTTCCAGGCTATCCAAAACAATAACAGAGGCGCCTATTTTCAATAGTGCCTCTGTCAAATTCGAACCAATGAAACCGGCACCCCCGGTTACCAGAATGGTTTTGTTTTTTAATTTTTGTTCAATCTCTGCGTATGTGCTCACAATCAAATCACATTAAAATATTATCTAACTTCTTTTGCCGATATAACTCTTTATTGCACCAAGATCGCACTAACCAGTATCGAAAACGGTGTTTTCTCTTACTTCGCGTAGTTCACAGAGCGTTTTTCACGGATCACGGTTACTTTTACCTGACCGGGATAAGTCATCTCTGTTTGAATTTTTTGAGAAATTGCGAACGATAGTTCATCTGCACGTAAATCGGTTACTTTTTCA
>CBFGPJ010000662.1:0-1852 GCA_965650615.1 uncultured Fluviicola sp.
GGATTCCTAAAAAAATATAATTTTAATCGAAGCGTTTAATGTATTATTATATTAGATGCAGAAAAACACAAACAAATGGGTAGACCTCCAACAAAACCAGCAAGATTGCGAGATGGTTTTTACATTGAAGTAAGAAATTCAGGATCACAAGGTATACGAATCAGAAGAGATACTAGGGAGCAAATGCTTCTTGCAGCTGAGGATTATTCACGTACAAAAGACGTTGTAATTCTTGGTGAAATGAAAGATGATAAGTGGATTGATCAATAAATCATTCATCGCATAAATGTGAAAAAAAGGCTTTCCGGGATGGAAAGCCTTTTTTATTTTACTTGTCATGTCGAGTTTACCGCTATTTGTTCTCGATAAGTCAGCAAAGCTGACACTCGAACTGACATAGCGGTAAGTATCGAGACAGACAAATTAGTGTATCACAACCAATTTAACCGGAGACTTTTGCTCAATGGAGCCGGTGTATCTTACGTAATAAACTCCAACCGACAATTTATCCGTTCGGATTTCAACTTTCGGACTATCTACCGGATGCGTTGAAATGGTTTCTCCGTTCATGTTTACAATTTCAATCGTTCCGTTTTGGATACTTTGATCAAATACAATGTTTACATAAGAACTTGCCGGATTTGGTACCAGGTGAAATAACGTTTTCTCATTTTCGGCAAGGCCGGTGTAGTCGATGTTATATAAAATTTCAAAGTCATCGAAGTAGAAACCGTCAGCTACAGTGCCGCCATCTGATTTTAAGATGAAACGAACTTTGATACTGTCACCGATGTAATCGCTCAGGTTAATTTCTTCCAGTACCCAATTTGCTTGTGTTCCTTCGTAAACAGGTTGATTATTTGGCTGAACTGAACCATTTGCACTTGTTCCTGCTACCGTATAATTTCCACATTGACCAATCCATGTTGCTCCGTTATCATTAGAAACCTGGAATTGACAATAATCGTAATCCGCTTCAATATCCCATTTTGCATAAAACTTGATCATTGCTTCCGTAACATGCGTCAGATTGATGGTATTATTAAACTGGTAAGTACGGGTTACGTTGTTTGTGTAATTTCCACTTGGAGAGTCCGTAAAAGAAGTACTTGGAGAAACATACGTTGAATTGGTCGTTGCCCAGCTTCCTGTCCAGTTTACAGAACTGTTTGCTTCATCAATGAACTGGGAAGTAATACTGCCAAAGGTTTTTACAATCGTATCGTGTTTTGTCCAGCCCACATATTCTGTGTTCAGGACATATTTGATTTCATCACCAAATTGGATGGATGGATTCAAAACGTAGGAAATTCCGCTGTTTTCACTTCCCATAATTGCCAGGTTGTGAACGCTTGGAGAACCAACAGACTGAATACCGGAGATTGGTGTAATACTCACATTTACGGGGCCATTCTCAAGTCCTAAACGGTAAGCGCTGTGATTGAAGTTACCGGTTGTGGTAGCAATCATTCCAGGGTCCAGATCTTTCACTTCCAAATAACGATGAGTTAAATGAGACAAGATGAGGTTTGGGAAAACCATTTCCTGGCAAATCCCGGTAATTTCATTGACAGCAGGCCAGAATCCACCGCTTGTATTACTTACTTCCGGTGTCATTGCGAAGATTTTGGGTTTCACAACCGTGTCTACTTTGTACATGTAATCATCGGAGTCTCCTGATGCCGGGTAAAGTGCAGATGATTTTTTGTTTTCATAGCCGTTGTATTGTACCATGTGGTGTGTAAATGCATCAAAATAATTGTGATCCGCGGCAAACTCATTGGTAGTGGTCCCGATTGGGAACAGAATATCGTTTGCGTAAGTATGTGCATTGAAGGCATATTGGAAATTT
>CBFGPJ010000663.1:0-1851 GCA_965650615.1 uncultured Fluviicola sp.
TCTTTCTTCCCGTTAAAAGGTTTCATCAAAGCCTGCATAAGCTTTCCAAACCTATTAGGCTCTCCTGTTCTTTGAGTTGAAGCCGAACTGTCCGATCTCACCCCACGCTTATTGCCTTCCTCCTTTTTCCGGAATTGCAGCTTGTAAAACTGCATCTTTACTTTTTCAAAGAAACTCAATGGTTGGTCTTCCATTTTCTCGCGTTTCGGAAAAAATTGCTCTTCCAATTTTTCCAAAGCCTTTTCTACATCTACCGGAGCAACCTGGAAACTTTTTATTTCCTTCGGAATAAATGGAGCAGAATCAGGGCATATTACACGAAGAGATGCTGATTGTGGTAATGTGATCAAGGTACTCAAATCCACTGTTTCTTTCAATTCTACCAGCCCAATTTCCGGATGCATCAGCCAAACCGACTGCGCAAACAGTTTTTCCAGTTCTGCTGTCGTTATTACGGGAAATAATTCCGATTTATTGGCTATAAAAAAGGTAGGCGAAACCTGCTGACAGATTTCATTTTGTTCCAAATTCAATTGACCGATTACCGACTGAGGAACAATCAAACATCCCCAAACGGAATTTGCAGTCGTGCCCGGAAGCGGATAGACCGAAACGCGGTTTAGGTTCAACTCCATGCGTTGAAGTTCCAATAACCAACTTTTGACTGAAGCTCCTTTTACCAGGATTCCATTCAAAGGAAATCGATTGTATTGAGAAGGTTTTAGACTAAGCTCCATGGGATAGTATATTCTTTAAGAATGGATGCATAAATCTATCAAAGAATTCCTTGGTAGAGATGCTTTTTCCTTCGGTTTTCTTGAAGAAATCGTCTCCGGAGAACGCATTATTTGTAGCCACTCCCAATTTGGTTTCCAAAACAGATGGAATAAAGATAACCGGAATGGAAGGATTGCTGCTTTTCAAAATAAGCATTCCAGATTGATTGAATTCGATACTACTTCCATCAGCAAAAGCAAACTCATTTGTACTGCTTTGAGCAGCTTCAAGTACCTTTTTGAGGTCTTTTCTATTTGTTATTTTAATAGTACCGGAAGTGTGATTGAATTTCAATTCATGGTCGTTAAAAATTAAGTTCTGCTGATCGCTGATCGCAATAGAGTTGATGTGTTTAAGAACACTTCGATGAGTCAGCATACGAGGTGATTGAGAAGACTGTCGGTTTCTTGCTTCTTTCAAATCTGCTCTTGTAATACCCGTTTTAGAAAAATCTTTTTTGACTTCGGCGGTAATCGGGTCAATGATCCAATTCCCTTTCGAAGAATGATACCTGAACTGATTGTCGTGGAAATGCAAGCCTCCTCTGGTAATACTGTTCTTATCAAAAAAAGCCGTTTGCTCTTTTCGGGTCGTGATATTATAAAGTGAAATGTTATTACTAGTGGTATCAACACTGGCAAGAACCAAGTCATTATTTACATCAACTCCAACCTGGTATTCACAAGAAGAAGGAACCTGATTCCAAATTAGATCCAGACCTTTTTTAATAGAAAGCGTACTATTGCCTTCCGAAAGGTCTTCAACAAAACGGAATAATTTCCAATCGTTGGATATTAAAAAACAATTACTTTGCGGAGCATACAAAAAGTGATATTTACTCCCAGGATGAAACAAAATCGGATAATTTCCCTGGAACTCTTTTCTAGTCACTTTTGATTTAGGCGCCTCTTTTTTCCAGAGCTCTTCAAGCGGAAGTTTGATGTGCTGCACCGACCGTTTACTTTGCTGCTGCTTTTTATAGATATCAATATTTCCTATAGCATCCGTATAAATCCAATAAGTTACTTCCTGGTGCAATTCATTGATTACTTTCAACATATCCGCCTGTTTCAA
>CBFGPJ010000664.1:0-1851 GCA_965650615.1 uncultured Fluviicola sp.
AAATCAAACACCACAGCTAAGCTCAAAGCTTCGCGCAATTGTTTCATTGCCTTACTGGACACAGCCGCAATCCATTGCCAGTAAAGAATTTTTACCAGCTATTCAACGCAATTCAAATTATGCGGCAAAGAACCATTACAAGGTTTACCGCGGCGATACGGAAGTTGATCCGACAACCATCAACTGGAAGCGATACAAGGAAAAGAATTTTCCGTTCAGGGTCAGACAGGAACCGGGTGATGATAACGCACTTGGACTGGTGAAATTCGAATTCAATAATAAATACGGGGTCTACATTCACGATACACCTTCCAAAGGATTCTTTAATAAGGACATTCGTGCGTATTCACACGGTTGCATGCGCTGTGACATGCCGGATTCCCTGGCGCGTTTCATTCTTACACGGGACGAGAGACAAAAAATGACCCGTGATTCATTGGACACTTTGATTGCGCGTAAAGAACACTTCACCATTCCATTGAGAAAACCAATTCCCCTGCAGGTTGATTATATTACGGTTGTTGTGAATGAAAAGGGAAATTTACTCTTCTTTCCCGACGTGTATGACCGGGATGAGAAATACCTGGAGATGATGAAGATTTACCCGAAGTCGAATTAGAAATTATCAATTACTTAATTATCAAGTTGGTTATCCTTGATAATTCCAACGTTGATAATTGATAATTAAAAAAGTACTTTTGTAAAAAAAATAAAAACATGTCAATTATCATTGCTCCTTCTATTCTATCCTGCGATTTTGGAAATCTTGAACGCGATTTTGAATTAATCAATCAAAGTGAAGCGGATTGGTTCCACGTTGATGTGATGGATGGAGTTTTTGTTCCGAATATTTCCTTTGGTTTTCCAATTATTTCGGCTTTGAAAAAAGTAGCGAAGAAGACCATTGATTGCCATATCATGATCGTAAATCCGGATCAATATATCACAGACTTTGCAAAAGCAGGGGTGGATATTCTGACCGTTCATTATGAAGCATGTACACATTTACACCGTACCATTGCTGCAATTCATGAAGCAGGAATGAAAGCCGGTGTTGCATTGAATCCGCACACACCTGTTTCTGTCCTGGAAAATGTGATTTCAGATTTGGACCTGGTATTGATCATGTCGGTAAATCCTGGATTTGGCGGACAGAAGTTCATTCACCAGGCAATTGAAAAAGTGAAACAAACCAAAGAGTTGATTGCAAAAACCGGTTCCAAAGCGATCATTGAGGTTGATGGAGGAGTAAATACCGAAACCGGAAAATTGTTGGTTGATGCGGGTGCTCAGGCGTTGGTTGCAGGTAGTTTTGTGTTCAATAGTCCCGATCCGAAAGCAACAATTTCTTCTTTGAAAAAGCTTTAAATGCTTGATTTTTTTCAGCAGCGATTTTCCTATATCCATCAATTGAATTTGAGCTGGATTGCTCATTTGATGAAAGACGATCAGGATATTCCCTGGGATATTAAAGTAGCTCTTTCCCAATTGATTAATTCACAGCATATTGCTGTTGCGGGTATTTTAGACCTGGAAGAAGAGTCGGATCTGAACGACGTGTTGCCCGAAATGTATTGGGAATCGTTGGAGCGCGACAATTACAAGCAATGGATGACTATTTTTTTGCAATACAACCAAGGGCTAAATGATAATGTTGAGTGGCTGACTCCCCTTTTGTTCAAATCGCTGCATGAAAGTGCACAGTATATCGGTCAGTTAAAATTGCTGGTGGCTCAGCATGGGTTGGAAGCACTGGACGAAACGCTTTTAAAAGTAGATTAAGGAAAGGATTATTGAAATTTGAATCACTTGAACTTTTTGATGTTTAATTTTTAGAACATGAACCTCCCT
>CBFGPJ010000665.1:0-1835 GCA_965650615.1 uncultured Fluviicola sp.
AAATTGAAGAGGCTTTAGGAAAAGAGGTAAAAGAAGGAGCGATTGTTATGGCAATTAAACGTATGTCTCCGGGACTTTATCACCGCCTTAACATCAAAATCACGAATATCATCGGTGAACTGGGAGATTTTTTAGTTCGCTCAAACCTAGAAGACTTTACATTTGAAAATACCGAATCATTGTGCTTGAAACAAGCCGACCTGGTTCAATTGGTAAATTCGGAATCCGATATTTTCTACACTATTTGCAGAGGCGTTACTGAAACTACGGTTATTTGCTCGCAAAGCATTTCACCACGCGTTGAGAACTTGTTGATCAACGAGCGTTTAAAGTCTCATACACGTGATCTAGCTTCGATTACGGTTAAACTTCCTGCAGTGAATTCGGAAGTGTACGGTATTTACTATTACATCTTAAAGCATTTGGCATGGGAAGGTCTGAACATTGTCGAGATCGTTTCAACAGCAAATGAGTTTACGATCATTGTGAAACAAGATCATGTAGACAAAGCATTTAAAGTGCTGATGCAATTGAAAAGAGGAAAATAACACTTCGACTTCGCTCCGTCGGCCGCCAAAGGCTTACCGTAGGCAAGGCAGTGTCCTTTGACTCAAGTAAAGAATAGATGAAACAAAAAATCCCTGACAATAATGTCAGGGATTTTTTGTTTCTATTTATCCGGTGACTGAGCGGAGTCGAAGTCACAATGCTTTCACACTTCCTGTACCATTCAAAAGGACGTCTACTCCCAATGGCGTTCCTTTGTAAAGGATATTCCCGGATTGCGTAAGGTAACCGTAAATAACCAGGTTATTGGCATTGATCTTAATATCACCCACCGTTTCTGATGCCACGTATAAAGAATCTGTAACAGTCAAACCGGTAACATCACAGTAGCTATTACTTTTTGCACAAATCCGCGCCTTCTTTGCTTCACCGGTTAAAGTGAAATTACACCAACCATGATTCGCTTCTGCATTGATTTCAATTGCTTTCAGATTCAAAGTCACATCTCCTGCACCATCCCGGCTGTAGAATGTAAAGTAATCTGTAAAGATCGTTCCCTCGTTTGTCAGAGGTTCCGTTCCTATAAAACGAATATTGACCAGTTTGGTAAAATGGATCTCGGCTACAACTACTTTCTTTGCATTACGCAAAAAGCCACAACGATTCTTATTCTCGATTGTCAGTAAGCCGGATTCCGATTTCACTTCAATCAGGTTCAACAAATTCTTACCTCCTTTCAAAACCACTTTATCCAATGAATCTTGGATAAGGACATATTTCACGTGTTCCCGCAGATCCAGGCGATCAAAGGAGGCAAGCGGAATTTCTTTCGTGCTTTCCGATCCCAGGAATTTGAAACACGTTCTGTCCTCCGGTTTTTTACAGGAAAAAACAAGTAAACTCACCAATAAAAGCAGCAAACTATTTCGCATGATATCTTCCTTTATAGTTAAACGTGTATCCAATTCCGTATTCAATATAATCCGCCTTTGCCCAGTGGGATTTAAGCACCAGGTTTAACAACAATCCGTTTTGGAACTGGTAGCGCATTCCCACACGGTGATAGAACATCGCATCCGGTTGATAACGGTCTTTGATATACGCTCCCATCCCAATCACAAAACGAAATTTATCCAACGGAATGTTGTATCCTACAAAACCACCCACCTGCAAAATATCCCATTGGGATTTCGGGATGTATTCTCTGTAATGGATAATAGATTGCTTGGAAATGATATCCAGGGCGATTTCCATTCCCACTTTCGGTTTAAACTGTTTGAAAAGCATTCCGCTCAGGGCATAAACCGGGTAATGCCTGCCCCCTGACG
>CBFGPJ010000666.1:0-1818 GCA_965650615.1 uncultured Fluviicola sp.
GTATAAGAAATTAAACAAACTTTTTGCTTTTCAAGCACCAAAAAAGTACCATATCGGTCATCTGTAATAACTTTGCACAAAACATTCAAATGATTTTAGATCAAACAATCATCGAAAAACTCAAAGCAGGTTCAACAATTCTCTATCCTACCGACACTATTTGGGGAATCGGTTGCGACGCTACCAATGACGAGGCTTGTCAACGAATCCTGGAGATCAAGGAAAGACCGGAAAATAAAAGCTTTATTCTTTTGGCTGATAGTTTTCAGATGATTGAAAAATATATTCCGGAGTTTCCGGATGTGTGTTACGATTTGGTCGATTTATCCGATAAACCACTAACCATTATATACCCAAATGCACAGGGATTAGCACCAAGTGTATTAGCGGCGGACGGTTCTGTCGGAATCCGTTTGACAAAAGATCCGATTTGTCTTTCCCTGATTCGGAGCATTCGCAAACCACTTGTTTCGACCTCGGCAAATATTTCGGGGAAGCCTTTTCCCACCAGTTTTAGCAACATTGATCCCAAAATCAAGGAACGTGTTGATGCAATTCTCGAATTAAGGACAACCGAACAACTTTCCACACCATCACAAATCATAAAAATCGGACTGGATAGTTCCATACAAGTTATCAGAAGCTGATTTCTCGAAATTCAGTAACTTTGCCCCGCATGCAAACAGAAAATTTCGCACACAAACTCAAACACCCTGTTTTTAAGGTTGTTTCTCAAATTATTACCGAAAAAGGCCTGGAGGCATATGTGATCGGTGGATTTGTGCGGGACTTATTATTGGATCGGCCTTCAAAAGACATCGACATCGTTGTTGTTGGAAATGGAATGGAATTGGCCCAGGCTGCCGGAGAAAAGTTACGTGTAAAAAAAGTCAATCTCTTTAAGAATTTTGGGACAGCTCAATTCAACTATAAGGACTTGGACGTGGAATTTGTGGGAGCACGAAAAGAATCCTACCAACGGGATTCCAGGAAACCGATTGTGGAAGACGGAACTCTGAGTGACGACCAAAAAAGACGTGATTTCACCATCAATGCGCTTGCTCTCGATTTGCGTGAAGCAACGTTCGGAAATCTGGTCGATCCCTTCAATGGATTGGCTGACCTTGAAAAAGGAATCCTTCGAACACCACTCGATCCCGATACAACTTACTCCGACGATCCATTGCGCATGATGCGTGCAATTCGATTTGCAACGCAATTGGATTTTCAGATCGAAATCAATAGCCTGAAATCCATCCTGGACAATGCATCCCGATTGGAAATTATTTCCAAAGAGCGTATTATGGACGAGCTAAATAAAATTATCCTGGCAAAAAAACCGTCCCGTGGATTTGAATTATTGAATTCCACCAAATTACTTCATCAGTTCTTTCCTGAAATGATTGCATTGCATGGGGTGGAAACGCGAGACGGGAAAAGCCATAAGGACAATTTTTATCATACGCTGGAAGTATTGGACAACGTGGCACTTCATTCCGATAATTTGTGGTTGAGATGGAGCGCAATCCTGCACGATATCGCAAAACCTCCTACCAAACGATTTGATGCACAAGTTGGCTGGACGTTTCATGGGCATGAGGAATTGGGTGCACGAATGGTCCCGAAGATATTTGCACGATTGAGACTTCCCCTGGATATGAAGATGAAATATGTTCAAAAATTGGTTCGACTTCATTTAAGGCCTATTGCCTTGGTAAAAAGCAATGTTACAGATTCAGCAGTAAGGCGCTTACTCTTCGAAGCCGGTGACGATATTGACGATCTGATGACCTTATGTAATGCGGATATCACCTCCAA
>CBFGPJ010000667.1:0-1812 GCA_965650615.1 uncultured Fluviicola sp.
TCGTTTTCGATCAGAACGGCCAGGTTGTATTGACTCAGTTTCCATTCTTTTCCTGTTTTGATCAAAACTCCGCTTCCCCTGCAGTCTTTCATCCAGGTACTGATCTTTTCATCAAACCAGGCAATTTTTCCGTCTTTAGAAATTTCAATATGACGCTCAATTTTCCGGAAATCCCAGCCTTTTCCCTGGTCAAAATAAGGTTTGCAAAACTCTCCGAATTGTTCTTTGTTCCAGCGCTCTGCCGGATCTGTTCCCAGGAAAATGAAATTATCTGCCATAAGTGCGAAGTAATTGGTATAGTTTGCTTCAGCAGCAGCTTTGTGCCAATTGTCGATCAATTGATCGATCTTTTCTGTTTCTGATGGTCCCGGAGTAACAAATGCACTGGCGATAAAGAAACCGATCAACAGGATTGGAATGAGTTTTAGTGTTTTCATAAGCGATAAAAAAAATACCGTCAAGACCAGGTCGAGACGGTATTATGATTCAAATTATAAATGAATTTACTTTTTAACTTTTGCCTGGCACATTTTTACCGCAGCAGAAATATCGATTACTCCACCTGTTGTAGAAAGTGTTCCGAAGTCTACAGAAGATCCGCTTCCCGGAGCAGGGATCATCGTTCCTTTGTATTGTTTCGCAGAAGCCAGCATGATATCTTTAATTTCTTTCATTGTTAATGAAGGGAAGTAAGACTTCAATAAAGCTGCAACTCCTGAAACCATTGGCGCAGCCATAGAAGTACCTTGAAGGATCTTGTAATCACTTTGAGGAACCGTATTGTAAATCTCAAATCCCGGAGCAAAAATATTTACCTGGCGCGGGCTGTAGTTTGAGAAATCAGCAGCAAGGTGTTTTTTGTTTCTTGTAGATGCTCCTACACACAGGTACATATCCAACGGTTTTGATTGGAATGAATATTCGTTTGTAGGGAAGTTCGGATTTTCATCCAGGTTTACACCGTCATTTCCTGCAGCGTGAACTAATAGAACTCCTTTAGAATCGGCATACGCCATTGCGTCGTATACTTCTTTCTGGTGTTTTGAGTAAGCTTTACCAAATGACATGTTGATAACAGAAGCTCCATTGTCTACTGCGTAGCGGATAGCCAAAGCAACATCTTTATCCTGCTCATCTCCATCCGGAACTGCACGTACAGACATCAAACGAATGTTTTCAGCAACACCGTCACCTCCGAATTCGTTATGTCTAACTGCTCCGATAATTCCACCAACGTGTGTACCATGCAATGCATCCGGTCCTTCCACGTCATTGTTTCCGTAATGAACATCGTTGAAATCATCCGGATCGTCTCCAATGAACTGACGATCGTTGTAATCCATGTTCAATTGGTAATTTGCACTTGCGTTCAAATGCTGAACTCCTTCTTTGATGGCATCCTCAGACAATTGCCCGTTTGCAATGTATTTTCCGATTTGCTTCAATTGAAGGTCCTGTGGAGATTCTGCTTTCCATTCATCCACATCTTTTTCAGTGAAGTTCTCACCTAATTTCTCTACCAATTTTGCTTTCAGCATCGGGAACATTTGCTCCAATTGCGTGTATTGTTCCAAAGCTGCAAGATTTCCCTGACGTTCTGCTTCGATTGATTTTAAAAGCTCTTTGTATTTTGTGTAATCAGCTTTCTCTGTAGCAGAGATATCGGACTCGGATTTGTCTTTGAATTTTGCATGCAGCTCAGCGCAAATACGTGTTTTTTCCAAACGAGCAAAATCCTGATTCTGTCCATCCGGGCTACCAAGGAAGTTCCAACCGTGAACATCATCAATGTATCCGTTCTTATCATCGTCA
>CBFGPJ010000668.1:0-1807 GCA_965650615.1 uncultured Fluviicola sp.
ATGTTTATTTCTACTTCTGATGAGTAGCTGTGGCGGAGATGAAATGTTGATCCCAAAGCCACCGACTTATTTGAGGACCAATTTTCCGAAACATGAATACGTAAAAGTCGATGACGCAACCACCTATTCTTTCGAATTATCCAAAGTTTATTTCCAAAAACCTCTGACTTACAAAGGGGAAGTAACCAACCACAAAGAAGTAAATCTCGGACCTTTGAACGGAATCCTTTATTTGAATTACTACCCGATCCCGAACAGAGATACCTTGGTCCGTTATATCAATTTATCCAACGATAAGGTTGATGAGCATCAAATCAAAGCTACCGGGATCAAAGACCAGAATTTCATTTTTCGCGACAAAAAAGTTTACGGTACTTTGTTTGAATTTGAAGGAAATGTGGCAACCAATTTCCAGTTTTACCTGACGGATTCCACATCGAACTTTATCAGAGGCGAAGTCCTTATGAACTGCAGACCGAATTATGATTCGCTTCGCCCTTCATTGAATTATTTAAAAGCGGACATCCTTCATTTGATCAATACGCTGGAGTGGAAAAAGTGACTTCGACTCCGCTCAGCCACCTTTTCAATTGGTCTGTCCGGCTTAAATAAAATTTCACGAAAAGACCTCCGCCCTTTCATCATATAAGCTTCTAAAGTTGTACAAAAAGGCCATTGAGCGGAGTCGAAATGCCGTTTTTGTTAATTCGTAATTATTTGGTGCAGAATCTATAAGAATCCTTATTTTTATAGGAAACTTTAATACTCTATGAAAACAACTCTCCTATTATTTTCATTCCTGATCTCGTATTGGGGATTTTCCCAGGAATATTCCCGGGCAAAGATCATGACAGATTCTGATGGTCTTCAAACACTTGCCGAACTTGGAATAGGTATCGACCATGGTGTTGTAAAACGCGGAACTTTCTTTATTTCTGACTTCTCCAAAAATGAAATAAAACAGATCCGTGACGCAGGATTTGAAGTCGAAATTCTGATTGCGGACGTCAAAGCATATTATGTAAATCAAAATGTGAACCTGGATCCGAACTCTCCCGCAACTGAAAAGAACGCCATGTGTTCTCCGACATCCGGTCCGGGCACTTTCACTCCGGCAGTTCCTTCCAATTTCAATTTGGGAGCTATGGGCGGATTTTATACATACCAGGAATTCATTAATGAAATTGATGCTATGGCAGCTCAATATCCAAACCTGATCACTGTAAAAGATACCATCAGTAATTTTTTAAGTATTGAGAACAGGCCAATTTACTGGATGCGTTTAAGTGATAATCCGAATTCCGATGAAGCAGAACCGGAGGTGCTTTATACCGCTATTCATCATGCAAGAGAACCCAACTCCTTATCCGAAGTTATTTTCTACATGTGGTACCTGCTTGAAAACTACAATACAAGTGAAGAGATCAAGTATTTGGTAGATAACACCGAAATGTATTTTGTTCCTATGATCAATCCCGACGGATACGTTTATAACCAGACAACAGATCCGAATGGTGGAGGTATGTGGAGAAAAAACCGCAGACACAACAGTGGCGGAAGTTATGGAGTTGATTTAAACAGAAATTACTCTTATGGCTGGGGAACAACGGGCACAACGACCAATCAAAGCAATGACACCTATTGTGGAACTGCAGCATTTTCAGAACCTGAAACACAGGCAATAAAATGGTTCTGTGAGAACAGAAATTTCCAATATGCCTTCAATGCACATACTTACGCAAACGACATTCTATTCCCGATCGGGACTACTACCAATGAGTTTGCCGCGGATCACAATTATTTTGAT
>CBFGPJ010000669.1:0-1796 GCA_965650615.1 uncultured Fluviicola sp.
ATTGGCGGAAGCCATGGAAAAACTACCATTACTTCGATGCTGCTTCACGTAGTGAATGAATTGGGACTGAATGTGGATTACATGGTTGGTGCACAATTGGAAGGTTATGATTGTATGGTAAAACTTTCGGAAGAAGCTGAATTCATGATCCTGGAAGGAGATGAGTATTTGAGTTCACCGATTGACCGGCGTCCGAAATTCCATTTGTATAAACCAAATACGGCATTAATCAGCGGGATTGCCTGGGATCATATCAATGTGTTTCCTACCTGGGAGAATTATATTGATCAATTCAGGAAATTCTGCGAGGTAATCGAACCGGGAGGGAAACTGATTTATAACGTAGAAGATCCGACCTTAAAAAGCCTGGGAGAAGAGTTTAAAGGGAAATTGGAAACAAAGCCTTATCAAACACCTGAATACCGGGTTACAGATACCGGAACGGTTATGACACATGAAGGAAAAGAATATGAATTACAGATCTTTGGAGCTCATAACCTTCAAAATCTGGTTGGAGCAATGCGTTTAGCTGAATCGATGCGTATTTCCAATCACGATTTCCTGCATGCGATCAGAACATTTAAAGGAGCAGGGAAGAGATTGCAAAAAGTAGTGGAACACGATTCATTTACCATGTTCAAGGATTTTGCACATTCACCCTCCAAATTGAAAGCGACAACATCTGCGGTAAAAGAACAATATCCTGCCCGGAACGTCGTTGCCTGTATGGAACTGCATACCTTTTCTTCATTAAGGAAAGAATTTTTACCGTTATACGACGGAGCAATGGATGCTGCGGATGAAGCATTGGTTTATTTCAGTCCTGCTGTTGTTGCACACAAGAAACTGGAAGCTTTGACTGTTGAACAGGTTCAGGCTGCTTTTGGAGGAAAAGTGAAAGTGGTCAATAATACACAGGAGGTCCTGGACTTCATACGAGCAAAGAATTGGAACAATTCGGTTCTATTGATGATGTCTTCCGGGAATTTTGATGGAATTGATTACGAAAAGTTGGGTGAGGAGTTGATGAAATAAATAAGCAATACTTTTTTTATCTATCAATTGAATTGAAACAGTAGAGGCGGAAAATTTTCCGCCTCTACTGTTTTTCCGCATATTAAGCGGATTATTTATGAATTGCAAAAGAAAAAGCTGCTATTTGGGTTGTTTGAACAGAACGCGGCGGTAAATAACTGTCAGCACCAATGCATTGATTACGGAAAGCATCAACATGCCCAATAAAGAAATAGTCATAACCGTACTTGCCTGATACCAGGGGCGAATACTTTCTGCAGATTTTTCCAGGATTTCTTCTTTTGAATACGCTTCGAATTCCGGTCTTTCCGCTTTGAATTTTTTCAATTCCTCCGGATTATCAACCATTTTCTCCATGGATTCCTGAATCACCGCAATTTGGTTCTCATTGTAAGACGGATCAATTTTAGCATAGTATAAATAGATCAATCCTCCAACAACCAGGGTGTAAATCATACCGATCCCGAGAATGGATTTGATATCTCCCAATGCCGTACTTTCGCTTCTGTTTTCTTTTCTTTTTTCAACAATACTTCCGATAGACATTGCAAGAAGTAAGCAAAGGATATTCCACATTACCTGGATAGGGTACTTTTCGGGAGTCTGAAGTACCTGAAAATAAAAGAAGCAGTATTTCCCTAAAAACCAAATACCTGCAAACAGTAATGCAATTTTTGTTGATGTACGCATGGGTGATGAAAGAAAAAAATCCTCTCGGCAAAGCTGAGAGGTAAAAGTTCGTTTGAGCGAGGTGAGTTCGA
>CBFGPJ010000670.1:0-1795 GCA_965650615.1 uncultured Fluviicola sp.
ATAATTACGAAGCGGTCCATGTTTCAGGGAAAATTGAACAATTGACGGATCCTGAGATGAAGCATCATTTGACCCGGCTGGTCGATTCTTTTGAGGCCGGTCGAGAGAATAAAGTACACATGAACCAATGGCCGGTGGATCTGATTGAAGCTTACATGAAAGAAATTGTCGGGTACCGGATCGAAATTCAACAATTGGAAGCAGCTTTCAAATTATCTCAAAATAGGAATGAAGTCGATTTTAACCGGATATTAGCGGATTTAAATGAACGAACTTCCAATGATCAACAACTTGCACAAGCAATGAAACAAACAAAATGTCCTGTAAAATGAAAAATACCTTACTGATTTGTTCACTGTTTATTTTCCTGTTTTCCTGTACTACCAGACAGAAGGAGAACGATACCTTTCAGGTCAAGGGATTCCAATATGCGAGATTGGTTTCCATTGAGCAAAAGTCGGGATACAAAGAGCTGATTGTTAAAAATCCGAAGACATTGAAAGTAGAAAGCCGTTATATCCTGTTTCCGCGCAATTCCAAAATGAAACGTCCGGCTAATGCCAAAATCATCGAAGTTCCGGTTCAGAATATGGCCGCTCTTTCCACTTCTTTTGTAGGAATGTTGAATGCGATTAAAAGTATTCAGGTCATTAAAGCGACAACTGAAGAGCAATATATTTCGAACAGGCAATTGCTGAAAGGGATTAAAGCAGGAAAAGTTCTTACAGCAGGTTACGAAACGGGTTTAACTCCCGAAGCAGTTTTAAAAGCGAAAATTCCATTGATTATTTTCAGTGGTTTCGGTCAAGCTTTTCCGAATGAGGACAAATTTGCGCAATTGGGAGTTGTTTGCATGGCAAATTATGACTGGGAGGAAAAGCATCCATTGGGAAAAGCAGAATGGATCAAAGTTTTCGGAGCTTTGGTTTGCAAAGACAAAGAAGCGGACGATTACTTCAATCAGGTTGTTAAATCCTATCTGGCACTGAAAAAACGAATTGAATCGGCTTCGGAAACGGAAAGGATCCAAAAAAGGGTTATGTGTGGAAGTATGGCTGGAGATATTTGGTATGCACCGGCAGGAAAATCCTTTATGGCAGGGATTATGAAGGATGCCGGTATGGATTACTTCTACAAGGATACGGAAGGTACGGCCAGCGTTTCATTAAGCTTCGAGCAGGTTTTCAAGGATGATCAATCGTGTGATGTTTGGATCAATGCAGAGGCACCAACATTGAATGATCTATTCGAATTGAATTCAAAATTCAAACATTTTCATACGGTGAAAGAAGGAAAAGTCTATAGTTATATGCACGATCCGAACTATTACTGGGAATACAGCCAGGTGAATCCGCATTGGTTGCTGGAAGATTTCATCCGGATCAATCAGGGCAATACCCAATCCAAATTACATTTTTACAAACAGTTGAAATAGGCTATGTGGAAGAAACACTTGCTGTCATTTGTTGTGTTTATCGTAATCACATTGATCACGATCGGTTTTCCGCATGGAAATGATGCCTGGTTTTCATTCCTGGATCCAGCTGACAATCAGGGGTGGCAGTTGTTTGTGATTTACCGTGTTCCGGAAGTCTTTATAGCCATTATTGCCGGTTTTGCCTTGTCAATTGCCGGGTTACTTTTGCAAACTACTTTGAATAATCCGCTCGCCGGTCCATCTATTTTAGGACTCACGGCAGGTTCTCATTTAATGGTTGCTTTGACTATTATGGGAAGTTCGATGATAGGACTGGAAATATTGGATCTTGGAATAACGATTTCCGCCACTATTGGT
>CBFGPJ010000671.1:0-1786 GCA_965650615.1 uncultured Fluviicola sp.
CAGACCAGTAAAGGGCTTGGAGTCGCCGGGACACATGGTAAAACCACTACTTCCACCATGCTGGCTTATGTTTTGAGCCAGTCACATTTGAAATGTTCTGCATTCCTTGGGGGAATTTCCTCCAACTTTAACTCCAATGTACTGGTAAATGCTTCGGCGGAATATTCGGTGATTGAAGCGGATGAATTCGATCGTTCATTCCTGCGTTTGAGACCAGTTGCAAGTATTATTACGGCAATGGACCCGGACCATTTGGATATTTACGGTACTACCGAATCATTTATTGAAGGATTCCAGGAATATGCTGATAAGCATAAAGAAAACCACCTGTTGGTTTATAAATACGGACTTCCGCTTCGTCAAACTGGTTTTCATGGTATTTCTTATGGAATCAACGTGTCTGATGCGCAGGTTTACGGAACGGAATTGCACTATGAAAACGGCCGGTTTTTGATGAATATTCATTTTGCCGACCAGGTTTGGAAAGAGGTAGTTTTAGGTCTTCCGGGAATTCACAATGCTGAGAATGCATTGGCAGTTGCGACCATATGCAAGGAATTGGGACTCTCTGAAGCTGAAATTCGTTCCGGATTGCAAGGATTCAAAGGTGTAAAAAGACGCTTTGAATACCAGGTCAGAACGGAGAAATTAATCTATATCGATGATTATGCGCATCATCCGACTGAAATTGCAGCGCTGGTTTCTTCTATTCGATTGCTTTACCCGGATAAGAAAGTAGTTGGGATTTTTCAGCCCCATCTGTTTTCCCGGACACGTGATTTCGAAGAAGGATTTGTTCATGAACTGGGCAAATTGGATGAAGCGATTATTATGCCGATTTATCCGGCAAGAGAGGAGCCGATTCCGGGTGTTACAAGCGAAGAATTGGTTCGGAAGATCGGTTCAAAAGCAAGCTTAAAGACGCCGCAGCAGGTTTTGGAATATGTGAAAACGATTGAAAGTGCAGTTGTATTGACAATTGGTGCAGGAGATATTGACCGGATTGTTCCGGAAGTAAAAAAGATATTGGAAAGGAAGTAGTTTGAAAGGGAAACTGAAAATAGTAGCTTGGGCTTTGTTTGCTGTTGTCATCATCGTGGTGCTGTTCATGGCGCGTAAAAACCAGGATGAGGCGATCGTTCATGATCCGAATATTTCGATTTCAGTTGTGGATGAAAATGCATTCTTAACGGAAAGTGAGCTACTGATCCGCTTGAAACGACTGAACCTTTTTTATCCGAATCAACTCATGAAGAATCTCAATACAAAAGCAATTGAAGAGCATATCCGGAAAATGCATGAGGTTGAAGAGGTGAATGTATTTAAGCAGTTAGGCGGAAATTGGGGGATCAAACTAAAAGTACGGCAACCATATGCACGGGTCTTCAATCAATTCGGTGAGAGCTTTTACATCGATTCAAAAGGTGCAACTATGGATCCTACTCCGAATTTCACGGCACGAATCCTGGTTTTTACCGGGAATATCAAAGATAAATCCGATACCCTGTTGGTGAGTGATATCGAGGCGGATCCCAAATTAAAGAACGATCGTAGTCTGGATGAGATTTTTCATATTGCGAAAGTCATTCATGAAAATGCGTTTTTAAGCGCTCAAATAAGCCAGGTGCACAGGGATCGTTGGGGAGATTTCATCCTGATCCCGAGAGTGGGGGCACAACGCATCGTTTTAGGTCCCGCTCCTTCCGAACGCGATATTAGCGAAAAACTCAAAAAACTGGTTGTTTATTACACCACTGGCCTTCCGTATGTCGGATGGAATAAATAT
>CBFGPJ010000672.1:0-1783 GCA_965650615.1 uncultured Fluviicola sp.
ATTACTATTCGCTTATGCTTGCGGTTCCGGTGAGGAAAAACAGGAAGTGGCAACAATTGAAGAGCAGGAAACCGTAGATGCTGCTAATGTAAACTACAACATTCCATCGCCGTCCGAGCAGTTTGCTTTGATCTCTAAAATGGACGCTGTCAAGAATACAAAGATCTTACATGATCCTGCATTGGCAGACAAGTATTCAAATTCTTCTCAAAAAGCATTGAACTTTGGTGTGTATACGGCAGATGTAGCTTATTTAACTTCGTTCAATGAAACTAACAAGTACTTGAGCTACTTCGGGAAATTGGAAAAATTGGGTTCCGATATCGGTGTTGCCCAGGTTTTTGGGAATGAGCTGGGTGAGCTGGCGAAAAAATGGGATGGAAATGCTGATTCTTTATTCAAATTAAGTGATGATGTCTACAACCGTACGTTCCAACGTTTGATCGAAATCGATAAAGGAGAGGAATTGTCATTGATGCTTGTTGGTGGCTGGGTAGAATCCATGCACCTGATGATCGGAAGTTCCAAAGGTTTTGGTAAATCACCGAAATTGGACCAGGCTTTGGCTGACCAGAAATTGGTTGCTGAGAACCTGTTGGAGTTTTTGGTAAGTTACCAGGACAACGCTGCGGTGAAAGAGTATTCGGCACACATTGAAGAAATCCTGAAAGTCTATGAGCAATTGGATTGTAATTCAGGTGAGACCCAGGTTCAGAACTCAAATGGAAAATTGACTTTTTCAGGAGGAGACAGTTGCAAAATGACTCAAAAGTGTTTTGATAACCTGGCAAAGAAAATCAAAGAAATTCGTACTAAAATTATAACAGCTTAACTTCTTGGATATGAAATTTACATTAACGTTAGCCCTATTGTTTTGTTTTGTGTTTGGTTTTGCTCAATGTCCTCCTGCTGAGACATTCATGAAAAAGAAAAAGACCAAAGATGCTTATAGTTTAAATTCTCAGTCCCGCTCAGGATCTATTGCTTCTGACGAATCCTATGAAATGTCATTTATTGCACATCAGGGATTGGATTATCGTTTGACAACTGTTTTGGGTGAAGGAAGTGTCGGAACATTGAATTACGAGATCTATGAACTGGTTGTAGAGAAAAAAACTGTGGGAGAAAAAGAAACTTTCAAAAAAACCAAGAAAGTATTGGCAAGTTCCGGAAGTGCAGAAGCATTGGAATTTACTTCGGACAAATCACGTAAAATTTTTGTCAACGTATCCATCACGGGTGGTGATAAAAAGAAATTGGCTTGTGTAGGAGTTTTAATCGAAACAAAACGCTCTGAGAAAACAGGATTCTAATGATCCCTGGAAATATTAAATAACCAGTAAGGGTGCGATTAATCGCACCCTTACTGGTTTATATCTGATGCTATCCACATTCAATAATGTATAATTTCTAATCTGCAATTCGGAATTAGGCTCCCGATAATTATCGGGACGGAATTCGTAATTTTGGTTCATGGATTCATCACAAAAAATACTCGAGCTCGTCAATCAGGCTCAATCAATTGTTATTACATCGCACAAGTCTCCGGATGGAGATTCGATCGGAAGTTCCCTGGCTTTATTTCATATTTTAAAGCTTTGGGGAAAGAACGTGGAGGTAGTGCATCCGGATCCGGCACCTGAATTTTTGCAATGGGTTGAAGGACAAGGGCAAATTATTGACTTTGAAACAAAGGCCGAACAGGCTGTTTCACTGCTTCAAACCGCTGATCTGGTCTTTTGTCTTGATTATAACGAACCATCCCGCGTAGGTGATCAAATGC
>CBFGPJ010000673.1:0-1781 GCA_965650615.1 uncultured Fluviicola sp.
AGGACACGCTAAGAAAAAAAGGGATCGAACTGGTTGTGCTTTTGGCTCCTGGAAAAGCAAGTTATTTACCTGAATTCATTCCGGATAAATACCGTACTTCCAAAAAAGGAAAAACGAACTTTGAAGGATACCGGTCAGAGTTTAAAAAGCAGGCGATCGCTCATATTGATATGCATACCTGGTTTGAATCCATGAAACTTACTACAAAGCATCCGTTGTTTTCCAAAACCGGGATCCACTGGACGGCTTACGGACAGTTTTTGGTGGCTGATTCTATGGCAAACTATGTTTCAAAAAGTACAAGGCAGGAAACACCTCGTTTTGTACTGGAGAAAATGGAGCTTTCGGATGTGGCTCTCATTGATGACGGTGACATTCAGAAAGGAGTGAACCTGATTTTCGATATACGGGATTTGAAATTGGCTTATCCAAAATTCCATCCGAACAGGGAAGCTCAAAAAGGAGATCCGAAAGTCATGGTTGTTTCGGATAGTTTTTACTGGGGATTGTTTAATTCCAATGTGTCTCATTGGTTATTTAATGACGGTGAATTCTGGTATTACAACGAACAGATCTACCCGAATTCCTATACACAGGAAACCTGGGCAAAAGATCAGGACCTGAACAAAAAACTCGAAGAAAATAAAGTGGTGTTCATTATTTGTACGGATGCCAATTTGCCACGTTTGGGCTTTGGTTTCATTGAACGGGCTTACGAACTTTATTATCCGAAAAAATAAAGGGACTGCTTTCGCAAGTCCCCTTATTTGATTTAGGTGTAGGTAGAAAATGGTGTTAATTATTGAGGTTTCAGAGGTGTTTCGGGTAATTCATTCGGTTCTTCCATCACAGGAACTCCAGCCGTTGGTGGTTCATAAGAATCGGGTGGAACTTCACCTTCGATTACATCACCCTGGATCGGAGCAGGAATTTCTCCCATTTTCAAATGGCATTTAACAGCTTCTGCTTTTAAGGTCAAAATCAATTTCTTCCCTTTTGCAAATGATTCCAGGTTCTGTTTGTGTAAGGTGTCTGCGATGTAATTTTTCGAAAGGTAGATCAAGTCAAATGTTTCTTTCTTCAGATCCTCTTTCTTCACCGTCAGTTCAAAATTCCCGGCTTCATCCGTGTAACCTTTCAGGATCGTTTTTCCGTTCTGTTGGATTTCAACCGGCGATTTGGCCAGTGGTTTCCCCGTTTTTTCATCTTTTAGCTGCCCGCTGATCTTCATCGGGAACTTCAGTTTATTGAACGCTTTTTGTTTCACAAGTGCTGCATCATCCGGTGCCGACTCGCAGGATGAGATTATCGGACCCAAAAAACCAAGTATACCCAGTAATGATAATCCTACCCGATAGGAAGCATTGGACAATGCAACATGTGAAATTTTTGAACTGATCTGATGATTATGAAAAATTCCGCAAACCCTTCCCGGGCTTGAGGTAATAATTTGCTTGATCTCACTCTCGGTCTTCTGACGAAAATCCGTCAAAACCTTTTCACAGCTGGAACAATAGTAAGCACCGTCACGTTTCTCCATCTGCGTATGCGACTGATTACAAGGCAATGACATGATCGGTTTGTTCATAACTGTAGTTTGATGAAATGAAAGTAGGAATTAATTGATTCGTCCATTTTCAAAAAATGTAAAGTGTATGTTTGTTTTATTTTGAGGTAAGCTTTTGATCTTAAAAAGAATTGTTCGCAGGAGTTTTGTTTTTATCCTGAAATAAAAAGGATTTTCAGAGACCTGTTTCAAGGTATTATGTAGTAATTTTATC
>CBFGPJ010000674.1:0-1778 GCA_965650615.1 uncultured Fluviicola sp.
GCGCAATTGGAACAAAAATTGATAGAACAACTTGCAAAAAGAAAAAGCGAAGCTTTTGATTCGTGACAGACAAGCGTTAGCGCAGTCTTACAACAAAATCGCTTTTAGTAAAATACAAACCTTATTGTAGTTTGGAAACCAATCGCAATAAGAAGTTAAATGGAACATAACTATGAAACATCTCATTCTTTGTTTAACACTTTTATCCGGAATTGCTTTCGGTCAAAATCCGGTACAAGTCGAAGTCAGTGGAAATATTTTCAACACCAAGGGAGACAGTGTTAAGATCTCGCAATTTTACGGGTCTCATTATATTGATTACATCAAAGGAAAACTGGATAAAAAAGGAAATTATACCCTAAAAGGGAAAGTTCCTGTTGCAGATTATTACGTTTTGCGTTTGGGATCACAACACATCAATATTATCCTGAAAGAAGGCTCTTCTATCCGGATCAATGCGGACGGGAACAATATCAATGCATTTCACACGATCAGCGGTTCGGATGAGAGTATCGCGTTGAATGAATTTGTAGGTCAGATGCAATATTTCAACCAAAAGAAAGATTCTGCGATCAATGCCATGAAAACAACCCCTGAAAACCAGGAGGCAATCAATAAGTATTATCAAACTGAATACTACAAGTTCTCAGCATACAGACAAAAGTTCATCGCAGAACATGCTAATTCGGCTGCACTTCTGCCGGTTATCAGCACCCTGGATACGGAGAAAGAAATCACCATTTATGAAGCTGTTGTAAATCAGTTACTGATAGCTTTCCCTTCATCTCCAAGTGTTCAGAATGCCAAGACCAGTTACGACCAGTTAAAAGCGCAAAAAGACAAACAAAATTTCCTGGGTGCGGGGAAACCTGCTCCAAACTTTACTCAAAATGATGTAAACGGGAAACCATTGTCCTTATCAGATCTGAAAGGGAAAGTAATTCTTCTTGACTTCTGGGCTTCCTGGTGTGGTCCTTGCCGCAAAGAAAACCCCAATGTGGTTGCTTTGTATAATAAATACAAAGACGCGGGATTCACCGTTATGAGTGTTTCATTGGACAAAGACAAAACTCCCTGGCTGGCTGCGATCGAAAAGGACAAATTGGTTTGGCCTAATCACGTTTCGGATTTGAAATATTGGTCGAATGAAGTAGCAAAATTGTACCAGGTTTCATCTATTCCATTCACTGTACTAATCGATCGCGACGGAAATATCATTAATACTAAATTAAGAGGTCTAGAATTAGAGCAAGCTCTTAAAACGATCTTCGGGTTCTGATATGGAAGTTCCAACAGGAAAAAAAATCTATTTTGCTTCTGATTTTCATTTAGGTGTACCGGTTGGAAAATCAAGCTTTGAACGCGAAAAACGTATCATTGACTGGTTGAATTACATCCAAAAGGACGCCTTTGAAATTTACCTAGTCGGAGATATCTTCGATTTTTGGTTTGAATACAAGCATGCGATTCCGAAAGGCTTCGTGCGTATCCAGGGAAAAATTGCCGAATTGGTTGATTCCGGTATTCCCGTTTATTTCTTTACGGGTAACCATGATATGTGGATGTTTGACTATTTCGAAAAAGAATTGGGCGTTACAATCTATCGTGAACCGGTTTACAGGGTTTATAACAGCAAAAAATTCCTCATCGGACATGGAGATGGTTTAGGGCCGGGAGATCGCGGGTACAAGTTTATCAAGAAAGTATTTGCTGCAAAATGGTCACAGTGGATGTTTGCCCGACTTCATCCGAATTTTGGAATTGCCCTGGCGAATTAT
>CBFGPJ010000675.1:0-1778 GCA_965650615.1 uncultured Fluviicola sp.
TGTTGGCATCGTCCAAAATGCCATCACCTGTAATATCCAGCCATATATGGGCTACCGGAGCGTTCAGAGCTTCAAAAGCCGGAATAAAAAAGGTGTTTAATCCTAAAGGATCGAAGAATCGATTACGTAATTCGGTGTAAAATTGGTTTCCGCTTGCTTCCCGAATGATCATCCCCAACAGGAAATAATTTGTATTGCAATACGACCAGGAAGCTCCGGGTGAAAAGAGTGGAGGAGAAATGAAACGGTCGATCAATTCTTCCGGTGTCCAGATCCTTGACATATCTGCCAATAAAGAATCCTGGTGATGTGGATGGTTCAATACATCATAAATTCCACTGGTGTGATTCAATAACTGACGGATCGTGATGTTTGTATCGATATATGGCATAGCCGGAAGCCATTCATGTAAACTGTCATCCAGGTTCAGAGTTCCTTCGTCTGCCAATTGAAGGATACACGCAGAAGTAATTGTTTTTGCAACACTTCCGATCAAATAAGCGTCATCCGTGGTGACATCATTCGAAATAGAAGACACGCCATTCGCATGTGCCCAAACCGAACCGTCGGAAACCTGGACAGCTGCACTTAATGATTTTGCTCCGAGAACTGTTCGCATACTGTCGAGCGTGTGTTGCAACTCCGTATCCAGTGCGGCTGATACCTGGGCCTTTACCGGAGCCGCATGAAAAAGCAGTGGAAGCATGAAACCTAAAAAGTAGAATACTCTCATAAACCTGATTTTAATCGTTATGAGTTAAAACTACTGAGACCCGCACCGTTTCATTTGTCGAAAACTGCTATTTTTATAATTACGAATTAAAATATAGAATCATTTGAATTCGCAATTCGCAATTCGGAATTAATTAGTGTTCACCCGTTGTTTCTCCGAATCAGAAGCTCCCGACTGGCGTGCATTCAATGCTTTTCCTTTACTGAACCGGTATGAGAAGCTCATTGTCAAAACACGTGTATCCAGTTTACTTAGCCAATTTGCTTTCGAATTTGCAATGTTTCGGATGTCTCCACCAGGCTGATTGGTGTAAAAAATATCAGAAAGATTCAATTTAACAGTTCCCTGGTCTTTTAGGATTTTGTAAGCCAACCCGGCTCTGATCGATCCAACCGGAATGGTCAGGAATTGACCGGACAGAATACGTGTTTGATAAAATCCGGCAAGATCTGCCGAGAATTTCGGTGTAATGGTAAATCGGAAAGCCGGGCCGGCATACCAATACCAGCGATTTTCGACCAAAGGCTGGTTATAGATGGAAGTGTTATAACCAATGTTCTTTAATTCGGAGTAATATTGAATAGTCCACCATTTGGTGAGGTTAAATTCACCGCTGACACTGATCCCATAGTCTGTTTGATTACCGTAATTGCCGGGCCTGCTGTAATAAATCGTGTTTACCTGTTCATTTGTTTCGTTAATCAGGTTGTGGACAATGCTGTAATTTGCGGTAATTGAAAAGGCATTTTTATAGGAATAAGTCAACTCGAAATTATACGAGAATGTTGGTTTTAAGTAAGGATTTCCTGCATAATAGGTATATGCATCCATCGGGTAGGTAAACGGATTCATATCCTGGTAGTTCGGATAATCAATTCTCCTGCCGAAGGACAGAACAAATTGATGGTTCTTCAAACTGTCTGCAGCATATGAAAAATAAGCGGTCGGGAACAAACTGTTGTACATTCGTGTAAAACTTGAATCACTCACTAAGGGGTTTCCCAATTGGTGTCCATTCATTTGAATGCTTTCAAAACGCAAACCT
>CBFGPJ010000676.1:0-1766 GCA_965650615.1 uncultured Fluviicola sp.
ATAGTAAGCAAGAATGTAGTTTTCTTCAAAAAGGTAATGTTCTTTCCCTACAATAACGCCATTCGCGTGTACCACATCGAACAAGCTGTAATTCCACTGGTTGTACAAACGGATCCAGGAAGGATAGAAACCTGTATGCTCTGAAAGGTATTTATCCTGCTGTTCCTGATATTTCCCCGAGAACCATCCGTTTTTAGTCCATGCCGGTTTTGAAGAAAGATTGAAAGCGCCATGAAGTGGTTTTTCTTCAAAAAAACGGAATTTATGCTGAATCATCGGCAGGAACAAAACTCCAATTATCCCGGCAAAAACCAGTTGCTTCAAACGCTTGTATGTGGGTTGCTGACTCATCTTAAAAGCGGAAATAAATGAATGGATTGAACCCGGATGCGATGATGGAACTTGCACTCATCATGAATAACACGATCGCAACGAAAAGAAAAAGTCCGTTTGCTGAAAGTGAATAGGAATTTTTATTGAAGACAAAATCCTGCATCCGTTTTCCAACAGAAAAAGCCGGAAGAAAAGAAAAGAACACTGCCACCAGGAGCAAAGGCCAAAAATTCGGGAGTGTACTGAATGTCGAGTCCCAACTGAAATCGAACAAACGGTCAAAATATAACCAAACCTGGCTCATATCGTCCTCAATCTTAAAAATGACCCATCCCATCATCACGATGACAAATGTAATTGCGGTAGATAAGACACTTCCCAGGCGATTCAGGAATTTTACCAGGAAGATGCGGTCCAGTATCAGGAATGTTCCGTGGAATGCTCCCCAAACGACAAAATTCCAGGATGCACCGTGCCAAAAACCGGAAAGAATAAAAACCAAAGCAAGATTGAAATACAGGCGCGATTTAGATGAGACCCGGTTTCCGCCAAGTGGGATGTATAAATAATCACGCATGAAGTTTCCCAGGGTCATGTGCCATCTGCGCCAAAATTCCGTAATGCTCCTGGAACTATACGGACTATTGAAATTTTCAGGGAAATGGAATCCCATGATTTTACCCAAACCAATCGCCATATCGGAATAACCTGAAAAATCAAAATAGATCTGCATGGTATAAGCCAAAATCCCGATCCAGGCCGTTGATGCACTTAACAAATGAAAATCCGTATCGAAAATAACTTTTGCCTGTTCAGCCATTACATTTGCGATCAATACTTTTTTAGCCAAACCAATTGAGAAGCGGTAAAATCCGATGAGCTTTTCATCGATGTTCTCTTTGCGTTCAATGACTTCATCTGCTATTTCCTGGAAACGGACAATAGGCCCGGCAATCAGTTTAGGGAAAGCCAGGAGGTACAATAAATAATCCTTCAGGCTGCTTAAAGGAGCATGTTTTCCCCGATACACATCCACCGTATAAGTAATCGACTCAAAGGTAAAGAAGGAAATTCCGATCGGCATGATGACTTTCGTCCATGCTACTTCTTTCAAACCAATACTTTCCAATAAAGCATTGGCATTCCCGACAAAGAAATTGGAGTATTTAAAATAGGCCAGAAGACCTAGATTCACTGTCAGTGAGAGTATTAGAAGGATTTTTTTCTTTCGTGCTTCATGTGAACGATGAATTTCACGGACCAGTAAAAAGTCCATGAAGGAAGTTCCAAGCAGGATGAAAACAAATACAGGAGCTCCCCAGGTGTAGAATAAAATGCTGAAAAAGAAAATAACCCAATTTTTCAGCCCTTTGGGAACTACATGATAAACGAACAGGAATAAAGGCAGAAAGTAAAAAAGAAAGAGAGTACTG
>CBFGPJ010000677.1:0-1766 GCA_965650615.1 uncultured Fluviicola sp.
AAGCACTTATTCCTGACAAAAAACGGAAACGAGATCATTCACCCCGATTTAAAGACATTTGACGAGATCAAATCCAGAATATGGGATATACACGCAGATGATTTTATTCCATGTGCTGCCTCCCGCCTGATTACTCAGGAACAAGTTGAGCGTATGATCAAATCAGGTGTTCAGGTCATTGCTGCAGGAGCGAACGTTCCTTTCGCGGATAAAGAAATTTTCTTCGGACCAATTGCCGATTATGCAGATAACCACATTTCCGTTATTCCTGATTTCATTTCGAATTGTGGAATGGCACGTGTATTTGCTTATTTGATGAGTAATGACTTGAATGAACTTACAGATAAAGGAATTTTTGAAGATACAAGCAAGATCATTGGTGATGCTTTGAAAAAAGCCCATGCTTCAAACTCATCCAAAACAGGAATTGCAAAGGCAGCATTTGAGATCGCACTAAACCAGCTTGTATAATACAATACAAGGGTTCAATTTTAAACTATTTGAACTTTTTAAACTTTTGAACTCTGTAATGGCAAGAAGAAAGTCAAATAACGGTTTATTCAAACAGTTTTTCGAAAGTGAGAAATCCAGTGGTTTAACGCTCATTGCATTTACCATTTTATCCCTTCTTTTGGCGAATTCTTCTATTCAGGATTCGTATATTGAGTTTTGGGAGCGGTCGCTTGCCGGTTTAAAATTAGAACATTGGGTCAACGATGGCTTGATGGCCGTTTTCTTCCTTTTAGTTGGACTGGAGCTGAAGCACGAATTCCTGGAAGGTGAACTTTCCTCCTTGAAAAAAGCGACTCTTCCGATTTTTAGTGCACTTGGAGGAATGTTGGTCCCGGCTGGAATTTTTGTCTGTATGAACCTGGGGAAATCAAGCGTTTCCGGATTTGGAATCCCCATGGCCACAGATATTGCCTTTGCTTTAGGTGCACTTTCACTCTTAGGAAACAAGGTTCCGCTTTCGATAAAAGTCTTCCTGACAGCACTGGCTGTAATCGACGACCTGGGGGCAATTGTGGTCATCGGTGTTTTTTACACCAAAACCATTTTCTGGCTGAACTTTGCAATTGCCATCGGGATCTTCGTTGGTCTTTTAATCCTTAATAAACTAAAAGTAAGTGCGCTTTGGATCTATGTTTCCCTGGGTATTGCGATGTGGTACTTCATGCTTCATTCCGGAATTCATGCAACTATTTCAGGTGTCTTACTTGCTTTCACGATCCCAAATTTCAGTAAAACAAGCTCCAAATCACCGGCTAATCACCTTCAAAAAATGCTGCACTACCCTGTTCCTTTTATCATTCTTCCTTTGTTTGCGTTAGTAAATACTGCCATTGAAATCGGACCGGATTGGGAAACTGCATTATTCAAAGAGGTAAGCCTTGGAATTATTTTAGGATTGGTCCTTGGAAAACCGATTGGAATTTTCCTCTTCACCTGGTTTTCCATTCGTTTTAGACTAGCCGACAAACCCAAAGGAACCAGCTGGGCTCAGCTATTCGGCGTTGGAATCCTGGGAGGAATTGGTTTTACGATGTCTATTTTTGTAACCATCCTTGCCTTTACCGACAAGGAGATGATTGCCAATTCCAAATTTGCCATCCTGATCTCATCCTTATTAGCTGGATTGATCGGATATGTTTGGTTAAAAGTGAGTTTCAGAAGAAATTAGACAGAAACCAGGAGTAATCAGCCTCTAAAGGTTTTTAACCGTTATGCAACGGTTAGTAAAAGTCACCTTTTTTCACGTGTAAAAT
>CBFGPJ010000678.1:0-1760 GCA_965650615.1 uncultured Fluviicola sp.
CAACAATTGATCCTAGTTCTGCAAAACGGGCCAACTTTGTTTCAATAGTTGAAAGACAGTCTAAATGGCAACGTTTGCGGGGAACATTCGGTCAGTATATCTGCTGGAAAGAAGAAGATCTGAAAACCAAACATCTTCGCAAGAAGTACAATGATCGTATAGAACCGTAAAATCTCCATGAAGAAGGCTTGAAATTGGCAATTCAGGCAGATTAAATTTGTACAAAGGTTTCGCTCATAGCAACCTTTTTACTACTTTGGCACATAACATGACAGCAAAAGAAGTAATAACAGACGAGATTCCCCCATTAATTCATACAGATTCAGGGGAGAAGGCATTAATATGGATGGAAGAGTTCAAAGTTTCTCATCTTCCGGTATTAAAAAACGGCAATTTTGTGGGCTTAATTTCCGAAAGTGATATTTTGGATAAAAAAGACCTGGAATTGTCTTTGGATGTGCTATTTGACCATCTTCCAAGACCTTATGTTCTGGAAAATGCACACATCTATGAAGTGTTGGGTAAAATGGCGGAACACCGGATTTCCGTACTGCCTGTTTTAGACCTGAACGAGCAATATTTGGGTTGTACAAGTGTTCATCAATTGATGACGCTGATCGCAAATACAGCAAGTATTAAGGAAGTCGGAGGAATAGTCGTCCTGGAAATGAATCGCGTGGATTATTCCCTGGCACAGATTGCCCAGATCGTAGAGAGTGAAAATGCGAAGATCCTTTCTTCCTTTATCATGTCTTCCGGAGATACCACGAAAATAGAAGTTACACTTAAAATAGCTGAAGTGGATCTGTCACGGATCATTCGTTCTTTTGAGCGTCACGATATGCTGGTTAAGGCAAGTTTCCAGCGATCCACCGATCAGGATGATATGCAGTTCAGATACGATGCATTGATGAATTATTTAAATATTTAAAATGCTGGTAGCTGTTTATAGTAAGAAGGTCCATAAAGCTACGATTCCGATTTTTTTGCGTTTCGCAGCTGTTGCTGAGCGTTTCGGCTGGAAATTGATCCTTGAAAAAGAATTGAAGCATCAACTGGTTAAAAAGACCGGAATATTTAAAGAAGCGGATGTGTTTTCAAGCCACGAGGACTTTCACCAGGGAATAGATCTGGCATTCAGTATTGGTGGTGACGGGACTTTTTTGAGAACGGTGGCTTATATCCGTGATTCAGGCGTTCCGATTCTTGGGATCAATACCGGAAGACTCGGATTTCTCGCAAATATCGGAGATGAGTTGTTTGAAGATGCTCTTGAACTGGTTCGCCAGAAAAGGTATGATTTCCAAAAGAGGTCCTTGCTTCGTGTAGACACGGAAAGAGGAATTTACGGTACCGATAATGTTGCCATGAATGAAGTAACGCTTTTAAAGAAAGATACTTCATCCATGATCACGGTAGATACGTTTTTGGATGACAAGTACCTCAATTCATATTGGGCCGACGGTTTGATTGTAGCAACTCCAACAGGTTCTACGGCTTATAATTTAAGTTGTGGTGGTCCCATTGTGACACCCGGTTGCCAGGTTCATATCATTACACCGATTGCGCCACACAATCTGAATGTTCGGCCGGTGGTTGTTCCGGATAACATGCCAATTAAATTGAGAATTGAGGGAAGAGAACGCAATTACTTGATTTCATTGGATGGAAACGCCAAAAGTATCAAACAGAATGAAGAAGTTTTGATCAGAAAGGCCGAATATATGATTAATGTAATTAAATTAGAGGACACTAATTTC
>CBFGPJ010000679.1:0-1747 GCA_965650615.1 uncultured Fluviicola sp.
CGCGGATTCGACAATGTCTGAATGTTTCAAATCTGCAAAAGGAATACTCACTTCCTGTACCTTCACCCCGTAACGATTAGACAACACTCCTACAACCGAATACGGTGTGTGAATATCAAACACGTGACAGTAAGCCGTAAATACCAAATCCCAGGTTTCTTTATTCGGCTCAATATCTTTTATCTCCCCGCCTCCGGTCATGGAGAAATAAGTAAATCCGGCTGTAATGGATTTTGGGATCGTAAACGTTTGGAAAGAAGTACTGTTTAAATCCGCGAATTGAATCTGGTATTCGGTATTGGATATGGAAAGTACTTTGAGTTTTTTCTTTCCTAAACTTGCACCTGTCAAAGCTGTTCCCAAATCAATTGCATACACTTTGCCCAAACTTTGCCAATCACCGATTGCAGTTGAATCTAAATTTCCGGTATGAAAATCCCAGGTGTAAGTCAAACCTGCATCGGAAGTCAAGGCATTGATATCTGTTTCTGTTGAAAGAGCTGCTGCCATGATCCGCGATTCATTCAGTAGAATATGAAAACCATTGTCTCCGGATTCAAATGCCAAATCCCATACTTCCCGGTTATTTTGGCGGATCAGGGTATTGGTTTCCAAATCGTAGTAAATCTGATTGGCATAATTTCCACCTAATTCAACCTGAGCGGTTGCAGCTCCCGAAACAGGTTTTTCAACCGGAATCTCCTTTTTAAAGCAGGCGCTCAAAATTGGAATAAGCGCAATTAAAAGTCCTTTTTTCATTGCTTTGATTTTATCAGGTAAGTAATATTCAGGTAGAAACTTCTTCCCCAGGCAATCGGCGCTGTTCCTGAACCTGAAACGTGGGCACCACCGGATGTTCCGCTACCTGCATTGATATTCGTCACGTTCAACAGATTTTTTCCACCAAGTGAAACACTCAGGGTTTTCTTCAGGAACCATTGCTGTACCTGTAAATCCAATAAGTTGTAGTCCGAAATAAAGGATTGTGTAATGGAAGCATCTTCATTCACGAAATAAGCAACCACTTTTCCGGTGTACTTATAAAAAGCGCTGAATTTGGTCGTTCCGTTCTTCAATTGCCAGGAAATAGTCGAAATCAATTCCGGAGAGTAAGCATAACGCCCGTTCGAATAATTGGATGCCGTTCCGATGTAATTGAATCCGGCGCTGACATTCCACTGTTTTTGCCCGATTTTCACCACCGACTGGATTCCTCGTGCATAGAACTGATCGATGTTGAAATAGCTGTAATTCACTCCATCTGCGGACTGTGACAAACTGATCCGATTATGAATATCCTGGTAATAGCCGGACAGTTCAAATCCGAACTGGAATTTCTTTGGTTCCCAATTGAAGTTATACCATCCCTGAATATGGTTTGCAATTTCCGGTTTCAGGTCCGGGTTTCCATGAATGTTGTGATTGATATCCACAAATTCCATGAATAACTCCTTGATGGAAGGTGAACGGAACCCAGAAGCAATACTTCCGCGAAGAATGTGCTTCTTATTACCCAATTTGACATTCAATGCAGGCATCAATGCTTCTTTGTACAAAGAATTGTAGGTAAAACGAAGTCCGGGCTTCAGGGTTAACCAAGTCCACGGTGTCCAATTAAAGGTCCCGAAAAGCGCATAATCACCAATTTCTTTTCGTTTGTTCTCAATGCGACTTCCATATCCTGTTTCGTAATTGATATCGTACCCTACTTCGTAGTTGAATTTCCGTTCGGTGTTGTTTCGTGTCA
>CBFGPJ010000680.1:0-1744 GCA_965650615.1 uncultured Fluviicola sp.
ACAAATGGAATATCCGAAAGGAGATTATTGGACGGACCTCAAAAAAATGAGATTGGAGAATATCCGGGAACAATGCCTGCTGCGTGAAAAAGCCGTTATCGCTTTAAATCAACCAAAAGCATTGAAAGGAACTCCTTATTGCAAAGCATGTTCCGATTATATAACTGCCCTGGAAAAAGGTGGGAAAATCTTATTGAGTACCTGGAAAACGTTACATGATAAAGAAGTGGCAGGAGCTCTTGATCCCAGTTCGATCAATACTGCATTTGAACGGCATTGGAATAGTCCTGATCAGGAATTGTGGGCACGAATAGAAGTTCTGAGATACGGTTGGTGGAATTGTGTATTGGAAAATCAAACGGTTTGGTTCGATGAAGCGAAATATCAGCGGGAGTTCAAAAAATTAATGACTTCCATTCAATTGGAATGTCATTAAGACTTCTTTTGTAATTCAATGGATTCCTTTTGCAGGTTTTCCATTACTTTATCCAGCATCTGTTTATAATCTTCGTGTGTACTGGTGTAATAAATGAACGAATCCTCGTATTGCTTTTCAGTAACGTGTTTGGATTTCAAATAAGCCCTTCCTGAAGCAGTCATTACTTTGTAATACCGGTTTACAGTAGAATACGTTGTTTGAATATGCCCTTCCAGGATCAGCATATCGGTCATCAGGTCAACCATTTGATCTTTAGGAATCAAATTTTCCGGCTTTTCCAATCCTTGTAATTCACTGTTACATGATTGCAGGATGATCAAAAACAATATTCCGAAAAACCGTTTCATCGATTAAACAGTAAACGCGTTCCCGGCTGTGCTCCTGTTAATTGGCCGTTCTCATAAACAACTTCCCCATTGATAAAAGTCTTTTCAATACTTGAAGAGAATGTTGTTCCTTCAAATGGAGACCATCCGCATTGATAAAATAATGAGTCTTTTGTCACAGTCGATTTTTTGTTCAGATCAACCAGAACCAAATCTGCAAAATAGCCTTCTCTCAAAAAACCACGGTCTTTAACCTGGAAACAAACTGCAACTGCATGTGCCATTTTCTCAACCACACGCACCAAAGGGATCTTTCCATTCGCGGATGCATCCAACATCGCTAACAAAGCATGCTGAACCAATGGGCCGCCGGATGGAGCCTGTAAATATTTCTGTTGTTTCTCTTCGATAGTATGTGGTGCATGATCCGTAGCAATCACATCGATGCGATTGTCCAAAAGTGCCTGCCAGATCTGATCTCTGTCAGCAGCAGTTTTCACCGCCGGATTCCATTTGATCCATGCTCCTTTGCTTTCGTAATCCGCATCTGAAAACCATAAATGGTGAACGCAAGCCTCAGCGGTAATGCGTTTTTGTTCCAGGGGAATATCGTTCCGGAACAATTCCGTTTCAATTCCTGTGGAAATATGTAAAATGTGTAATCGCGTATTGTTCTTCTTAGCAAGTTCCACCGCTTTGGATGATGACAAATAACATGCTTCGGCACTTCGGATCAACGGATGAGCAGACATTGGAATATCTTCTCCGTATCTCTCTTTGTATTCTTCCAGGTTTTTTCTGATCGTTGCTTCATCTTCACAATGCGTAGCAATGAGCATCGGTACGTTGGCAAATAAATGCTCCAAAGTACTGGTGTTATCCACCAGCATGTTCCCGGTAGAAGAACCCATGAATATTTTGACCCCACAAACATCCTGGATGTTCGTTTTCATGACTTCTTCGTAATTGTCATTCGAAG
>CBFGPJ010000681.1:0-1742 GCA_965650615.1 uncultured Fluviicola sp.
AAATTGATATTCAAATTGACCGGTTTATTGAGTTCGAAACGTATTGCTGAACCAGCAGCCAAAGTTTTATTATAAACAAGCACATCAACTCTGCGATTCGATTCATCTGGTGCTGTCCGATAACCGGAAATTTCATTCGCATTGACAGTTTCCACTCTCACCTGCTTTAATCCTGAACTTCTCAATAACGTTTCTACCGACCGGATCCTGTCAGCAGCCAGGACAGTATTTCTCTTCAAAGATCCGGTGGAGTCCGTATATCCAACCAATTTAATGGCAGTAATCGAAGAAGCATCCAGTTTGCTCACTTGTGAGAGCACAAATGGCTTATTCAGGATCTCCGATTGATTATAGGCAAATGATACAGTTATCGAATCCTTGCGAACTTCATTTTGTGCAAAACAGGAAGCAGTTATAAAGGAGATAAACAGGGAAAGTATGATTGGTTTCATAAGTCGGTTTTGTTTGAAACGGAAGAATTCTATTTCGTTACATGAATTCCTGAAATCCAACGATGCGCATCTTCAAAATTGGAAAAGGTTTTCATCGGGATCGGGGGTTTCTTCATTCCATAAATCAGGTTGATGATAAAACCGGTCAGTTTATTCGGAGCGATCATGGCCATAGCTGAATAGGTCAAAGGAAGTTCTTTTGCTGCCAGTTCACGTGTTGCTTTATCCGGAACGGGTGATTTCGCAATTGAAATAATCAGCTTAACAGGTTTGTAATCATTGAGTGATTTCACCAACGCGACATTGGTTGCAATCGTTTCAACCGTTCGGCTGCATGGTTTGGATTCGGCATAAACGGTCTGCGAATCAACCCGCCAGTATTTTGCCAGTTCGGATTCCCCGATAATCGGAGTTTGTATGAGTTCTTCCAATTTCATATCACTTTTCTATTGCCAATAAAACTTGCTTCCGCCAGCTTCCCCAACGGAAGGTACCGATTTTACCACTATGATGCACCACTCTGTGACACGGAATCAGCAAAGCAACCGGGTTTGCACCGACCGCAGCACCAACAGCCCTGGAGACATTCGGATCACCCAGGTTTTGAGCCAGTTCTCCATAAGTGATCAATTCCGATTTTGCCAGATTTAAGAGTTGATTCCAAACACTGACCTGGAACAAGGTCGCTTTCACGGCCACAGGAAGAACCGGAAGATTGGTTGTTTTGACAAAATAACTCATCAAAGCCTGGTAAGCCAATTCATGCAGTTCCGTTCGTTCTTCCTTAATGATACTTTTCGGGAAAGCCCTCCTTAAACGGATCGGGCCTACTTCCGAATCCTCGAATGTCAATTGACAAATACCCGATTCGTGGCTTGCGATAAATACATTTCCTAAAAAATAAGGAAAGATGGAATAATACACCACTTCGGGAGATTCTTCTACTAATTGAATATCGAGATCTATATGAGCCGGTATTCCTTCACGTTCTTCTTCAAAAGAATCAAAGATTGAAAGTTGCACCCGATTTTTATTAACCTGGGCCAGAGACGGAGAAAAAGCATCCTGTACAAAACGCAGCGGATCTTTTCCCACATACTCCTGGAACAAATGCTGTGTTTCCCATTCACCAAGTTCCAGGCGTTTCGACAACTCTTCGACAGTTATTCCAAGCTGTTGAGAATCAAGCATCCATTTCAGGGTCTTGAAAAGCAAGTCCATACGGGGAGCCTGGTATGAAAAATCAGCGTTCATTACGGAGCGGAAAGTTAGGCAAAAGAAGTGAGTCGT
>CBFGPJ010000682.1:0-1738 GCA_965650615.1 uncultured Fluviicola sp.
ATATTAAAAGTTCATCGATCGGGTATTACAATCAATATACCATCCATCCACTTACACTGGACACCTTAAATGTTTCCAAAATTAGTAGTTCCAACACCATCAGCCGGTCTATTCCATTAATTGGTGCCGGAACATCTTTCAAAACCGGGAAATACTCGAATGCATACATCAATTTCTGTCAGAACTACCGCGCAGTAAACTTCTCGGACATTCGTGTGGCGAATCCCAATATTGTGGTTGATTCCCTGATTAAGGATGAATATGGAAATACCACGGAATTGGGTTGGAGAGGATTTATCGGGAAATACTTCTACACAGATATCGCTGTCTTCACTTTATTTTACGGAGACAAGATCGGTCTGGCCCCTGAACCGAATTCTACCAAGAAAATCCGCACCAATATCGGGAATGCTTTAAACACCGGTGCAGAATGTTTCGTAGAATTTGATTTTATCAAAGCGATCATGGACAGTTCCCGGATCGGATCATCCATTTTCGTTAATTTCTCCTATATCAATGCCACGTATATCTCTTCCAGGGAAAAAAGTTACGTTGGGAAGCAGGTAGAATACGTGAGCCCGATCATGCTCAAAAGCGGTTTAAAAGTACGTGCAAAAAACTGGCAGGTACAAATCCAGGGATCTTACAATTCGGCACAATTCAGCGATGCCACCAATTCCAAAGTAGGAAGCGGAGATGCTGTTATCGGGGAAATTCCAGCCTACTTTGTTATGGACTTGAGTGCACGGTACACTTTCAAAAAATATTTCCAACTGGAAGCAGGTGTAAATAATTTATTGAATTCATCTTACTACACAAGGAGAGCAACTGCTTATCCGGGTCCGGGAATTCTTCCTTCGGATGGTATAACTTTTTATGGTACATTGCAGTTTACCATTGAAGCTAAACGATGAACCCTGCAGAGAAATACAGAATTCTTGAGCAAATAGACGCGAACAAGAAACGGAAATTTGCACACATTTTTTTGACGGAAAATAAAAGTTCGGGCAGTAAATCGATTCTTAAAACCGTTCAAAAAACGGAAGACAACCTGGTTGTCCAGGACCGTTTGAGAAAAGAAGCCGCTTTTTCATTTATTGTAGATGGTTTACCGGAAACACTTGATTTTTTTGAAAGTGATTCGGAGATCTTTTTGTTTAAGTCCTTCCAAACCGGGATTACCCTGGGAGATTACCTGGAACAATTCAGATCTAAGGAAAAACCGCAAAAACTATTCGAGGTTCTCGAGCAATTGGAACCGATCCTGGAACACATTCATCAAAACAAGATCTACCACCTGGATATCAAACCGGGAAATATTATCATTGATCCTTCCAAAGGGATCCGGGTTTCATTGATTGATTTCGGACTGGCATTGAATAAGAACGAACCCGAAACCCGGAAAACGCTCTTTCCATTGGGATTTGCTGCTCCGGAACTCTTGTTGAATCGCCTGGATTTGGTCGATCCACGAACAGATTACTTTGCACTTGGTGTCAGCTGCTGGACCTGTTTGCAGGGAAGAATGCCTTTAATCGATCCGAATCCCAGTATTACTACCAATCTGCAATTGACTTATCCCCTTCCCAATTTGGATTCGAAATACAAACAATTCAGTGAAGTATTGCAAAAATTATCCGGGAAACACCAATTCACTGTTCCTCCTAATAAATTAAATGCAGAGGAATTGAAAACAGCGTTGATCAAAGGAATGAATAAACGCTACGCAACTTATTCA
>CBFGPJ010000683.1:0-1720 GCA_965650615.1 uncultured Fluviicola sp.
CCGAACATGGCTGATCTTTCTTTTTACAATTATCGAACGTAAATGCTCTCCGGATTCCCGACAGATCTTCAGTAGTACCATTATAGGTAGATTTGGTCTGAACCCAGGTTTCTCCTCCCAAACTCTTTAGAGCTTTCTTTTCTTTACTGCAGCTCACGATCATTGTTGCTGCAAATAACAAATACAAAATGTGTTTCATGGTTTTAATTATTTACGCAAAGTAAGCGCTGCAGCATGATTCCTTCAATACGGCAAAAGGCGTATTTTGGAATAACATATTCTTCTGAAAAAAGAAATTTGCATATTGTTGTCGAGACTACTATATTTGCAACAACAATAAATCAAACAACATGAGACAATTAACATTTTCATCATTACAGGTAAAAAACTTAGAAGCATCCAAAGAATTCTACAACAAAAAGTTAGGTTTTGAAATACAAGATACCAATCCACAAGCTTGTGTCTTCCGGTACGGCGAAGGGCAGGCGAGTTTTGCAATCCGAACACCGCTTGAACCGTTGGAAAACCGGGAACTGGGAGTAGGAGTGGCGCTTTGGTTTGCTGTGGACCAAAAGGTAGATGAACTGAAAGAACAGTTTATTGCCAATGGAGTTACCACGACAGGAATTATTATTGACACACCTTTTGGAAGAGCATTTCATGTATTGGATCCCGACGGATTTAAATTAACTTTCCTGGAACCGAAATAAGTGACATATGGCTGATAACATCGAATTTTTATTCAAAAGCCCGGAAGAAAGTCCGGGCTACTTATTGTCTCAGCTCACCATGCTGTTGCAACGCAAGCAAAAGAAAGCACTCGATCCGCTGGATCTGACACAGACACAGTTTGTATTGCTGACATCTGTTGCCTGGCTGACTAATACCAGTGAAAATGTAACGCAGGTGGAAATAGCGAATCTCAATAATTTTGACCGGATGATGGTCTCCAAAGTTTTGCGGACCCTGCAATCCAAAGAATTGATCACCAGGCAGGAGCACGACACGGATACCCGGGCAAAGATTGTGAAACTAACCCCGAAAGGAAAACAGGTATTGCAAACCGCATTAACACAAATCGAAAACACGGACATTGCGTTTTTCTCGTATATCGGAACAGCACTTCCGGAGTTGAATAAACAACTGCATCTGCTTATTGAAGCTAACAAAGAGGAGTAAGGGTGAAATGTATATATTACTACTCGCAGATTTCCTTTAATTTCCCCAGCGACCGCATAACTGAGAAATAGCTAAAAAACCGGACAAACCAACCTCCTTTTTTATGGTTTTCGATGTTCTTCTGGATTCGAGGGTCCAGAAATTTTGCACAAATCGTACTTTCGATCATATGCCCGATATCATTGAAGATATAGCCTAAGATTAATGCCAACATTTCTTTTGACATTGAGAATAAAACACTTCACTTTTTTGTTAAAATAAACCTAGAATTTGTTTCGTACGAAAAATTTCCTACCTTTGAAAAATGAAAACAAAAAACTCTGAAAATAATCCGCAATCGGAACCGACAAAATCAGAATTGGAGATTTTGCAGGTTCTTTGGAAAAATGGTCCTTCAACAGTTCGTTTTGTAAATGATTACCTAAACGAGCAGAAACGTGCCGTACAATATACTTCGACGCTAAAATTGATGCAGATCATGACCGAAAAAGAAATGTTACTGCGTGATGCATCGAGTATGAAGCATATTTACAGCGCGGCA
>CBFGPJ010000684.1:0-1719 GCA_965650615.1 uncultured Fluviicola sp.
GGGAAAAAAGAAACGGTATCTTTTTCCTGCTTTGTGGTTTTTTAGAGGAATACGCAGCACCAATCCTTTGTAAAGAAAATCATTTCCCCATTCGGAACGTATTTCTTCCTTGATGGCTTCAGCCCGGTCTTTGCGTTCTTCTATCAGGAATATCACCCTTGCCAGTGGAGCCAGGAGAATAATGGTGTTTATACCGATTAAAAGAAAACGACCAAAAGGAGCATTTAAAAATTTCATGAAACCATTGGGTTCCGGTTTGTTTGTTTCTGATTGATTTTCCATTTTTTAATTAGTTTAAAAGAACTTTGAAATTCAAAGTTAAAAGATAAAAAAATAGCTATTTGCTGGTTTTGATTAATTGCTCAAGCGCGGCCAGATGCTTGGCAAATGTCTGTTTTCCCAATAAAGTTGCTTCATAGGTAGTATTGGGCTTTTTACCTATAAATTGCTTCTTGATATCAATGTATTCCGATTGTTCGAGTGCTTTGATGTGAGAAGCCAGGTTCCCGTCGGTGACTTCCAGGAGCTCTTTCAAGCGGTTAAAGTCCACCGTGTCATTCACCATCAGAATAGACATAATTCCCAGCCTGATCCGATGGTCAAATATTTTGTTGATATCTGATATGATACTTGTCATTGCTTCTTGTAATCGTATTTCAGGTACATGTACGCACCGTAAAAGATGTGGCAAATTCCGAAACCGAACATCCAAAAGTACAAACCATAACCAATATAAAGGCTGTTTAACAATCCGAGAATGATAAAGATGAACCCCAGGTTTCTCAGAGTTTCATAAGAGTAACGGCTTGCGCTCACCAGTGCAAGACCGTAGAATAACAAAGTAACGGGTGAAACCAACCCGATAGCTCCTTTGGTGATTAGTATGATAGCGAATAATCCTCCTGTAACCAAAGGGACCATGAAACTCATGATGAATGATTTTGACACCTGGTTCCAGATCACTTCTTGTTTTCTTCGTGCTTTGCGGACAGAGAAAACAATTCCTGTTACAAGTGAAAGTACCATAACGAGTACGGCCGTGGTTACAATTGTAATAAATTCAACGGAATCAAAACGAATAGAAGAAGTCAGGCGTTCTCTCATGGAATAAACAATTCCGGCCCCAATTAAAGCATAGGTTCCGGCCAGAATTCCGGAAACACCTGACAAGGACAAAAACTTCGAAGATTTTTGCATCATCGACTGAATCTCCCGAAGCTGTGCTAAATATTTTTCATTTTCCATAAAAGAACTTTGTAATTCAAAGTAAATTAAAATAAATGAATTGGGAAAATCTTTTTGTGATTTTTTTTGAACCTGTTTTAATCTTTCTTGCACGAGCACTTCTTTTCTGGAACGGGATCGTAACCAAATCCGCCCCAGGGATGGCAACGGCTGATTCTTCTTGTTCCCAACCACAAACCTTTGATCGGTCCATGAATTTTGAGTGCTTCGATCATATAAGCGGAGCATGTTGGATCGTACCTGCAGGCATTCGGAAGAATAGGGCTGATGATCCACTGGTAAATTTTTACAGGGACGATCAGTATCGAAATAAAAAATTGTCGGATATATTTCATGTGCTTCTTCCATGCAAAGTTACGTAACAATGGAACACTTATTTTGTAATTTTAGCCAATACTTATGGAAGAAATTCAAAAGAAGCGAAATAAGAGCCTTGCATTTCGACTAGGGAATACGTATTTGAGTAAAAAAACG
>CBFGPJ010000685.1:0-1716 GCA_965650615.1 uncultured Fluviicola sp.
TTGGGTTTTGGAATTGTGAAAAATCACATTGGTGTTGAGAAGTTGAAATCTTACTTGAAGCGTGATGAAATTGTGTTCCATGGGTATGTAGAAGTTTACCTTGATGGGAAATGGAGTAAATGTACGCCTGCTTTTGATCCGCGTATTTGTAAATTAAGCGGTGTTCCTGTGTTGAATTGGGATGGGAGAGATGATTCACTCTTCCAGGCATTCGTGGGAGGAAGTCAGTTTATGGAATATCTGCATTTTTACGGGGAGTTTGAAGATATTCCGTTTGGGTTGATGCACTCGGAAATGAAAGTGTATTACCCGGATTTGTTTGAGAATCCGATCGATACGAAGGCGTTTTCATTTCACTTTGATCCGGAACTTTGCTTTGGGAAGTGATCGATCCAAAATCGGTGCGCAAATTTTAGAATTCGCAAATTCGCTTGTTCCCAAAGTTACGAACAGATATTGAATTAAGTATTTCATTATGAGGTATTTGTATTTTAAAACTATTTTACTAGTTTAATCAGGCTTCTACTTTTCCATTCGAAACAGGTACCTCCACTTTCACATTTCGCGCTTTTACAAACTTCGGCTCTAAAATTATAAACGTACAATCATCTGTTTGTTCACCTTCTCCCTTCCAAAATGAAAACTGGTTCATCAGTCGATTGTAAAGCAAACTTCCGTTTTGATTGGAAGAGCGTGACAACAAATAGCGTAACTGTTTTTTTCCGAATTTTTTATTCGACTCCATCCCGAACTGATCGACCATCCCATCTGTGAAAAAGACCAGTTTATCTTCTTCTTCCAATAAGATATTTTGCGATTTGAATTCTAAATGATTTGTATATGTAAAGCCAATCGGAACGCGTTCTCCGTTTAGTTCAATGACTTCCGAGTTGCGTACGATCCACAAAGGCATTTGAGCTCCCGAGAAAGTCAATTCACGGGTGCGTTTGTCCAGGCAAAAAATAGCGATATCCATTCCGTCCATTCGCTGCTCTTCATCAGAGCTGATCCTTCGCAGAATTGTTTTGCGTAAAGAATCCAGTAACTCATTCGGTTTGCGGATACCGTCAGCGAATAATTCATCCAGGGTATTCATTCCCAATACACTTAGCAAAGCTCCTGGTACACCATGTCCTGTACAATCGGCCAATGCAAAGAGAATTTTTTCCGCACCCTCTTCCCGGAAAACTTTCATCCAGTAAAAATCGCCACCAACCAGGTTTTTCGGGGTGTAATGAACATGCACATGTTCGAAATGCTGCGACAGTTGTTTTCGTGATACCAATAGGGACTCCTGCAATTTTTGTGCGTATCGGAGACTGTCCATTATTTCAGCATGCTGTTTTTCCAACTGGAGATTCTTTTCGTGCAAAGCTGTAGTTCTTCTTAGAACGCGGTCTTCAAGTAAATGAACATCCCATTTGATCTTACGCGCCATTTTTAGGAACTGGATACTGATTTGTCCGATTTCGTTCTTGGGTAATTGTTGAGAAATGCTGTCAAATGCCTGGTAATTGGAAGAAATAAATTCATTCATACTGCGCTGCAACCGGCTTACCTGGATGGTGATATTCCGCACAATATAAATGCTTCCGAGGATCAGTGCTAAGAATGCAATTCCGGAAATAATGTACTGCATTTTCAATGAATCATTCGATAAAGCATAAGATTCACGAATAAATTCACCTCGAATCCGTCGCAAATTTGCTTGAATAC
>CBFGPJ010000686.1:0-1708 GCA_965650615.1 uncultured Fluviicola sp.
TGGAAAGAGCAACCACGTGTTCTACATTTGTCTTTAATGCGGCTTTGATTACATTTTCAGCTCCGCCCACATTGGTTTTTACACATTCATCCGGATTGTATTCTGCAATATGCACATGTTTCATTGCTGCGGCGTGTATCACATAATCAATTCCTGAAAAAGCTCTTTCAAGACGTTCAAAGTCTCGGACATCTCCAATGAAATAACGGATTTGAGGATATATTCTTACCGGAAATTCCTGTTCCATTTCAAATTGTTTCTGCTCATCTCTTGAGAATATGACCAGCCTTTTGATTTCCGGGTATTGTGATAAAATATGTTTGGTAAGCGCTTTTCCGAGAGAACCGGTTCCACCTGTTATTAGAATTGATTTGTCTTTCACGCGATATTATAAATAAGGTCTTACAAATATACTGAAATCCGGTTATCGAATAACGCAGGCAGCAGAATCGTAAAATAGACCGGAATCAGAGTGTTAAACCTTGCAGCAGGTGAACACGGTTAAAAACAGTTATCAATTGCTGTCACAGATATTGTCTCTATAAAAAGTGTATCTTTGATAGCCAAAAAACAATTGAATGAAGGTTGCATTAATAACAGGGATTACAGGTCAGGACGGATCTTATTTAGCTGAATTGCTTCTTGAGAAAGGATATGTAGTTCATGGAGTTATTCGAAGAGCGAGTGTTTTTAACACCGAACGCATTTATCATCTGATCGGAAGAGAGCATTTTGTGCTGCATCACGGTGATGTGACAGACAGTTCGAATATCAATAAGTTAATGTCTACCATTCAGCCGGATGAAGTGTACAATCTTGCGGCACAGAGCCACGTTCAGGTGTCGTTTGAAGTTCCTGAATATACTGCCCAGGTTGATGCAATGGGAACTTTGCGGATTTTGGACGCTTTGAGGAATTATTGCCCGAAAGCGCGGTTTTACCAGGCATCTACTTCCGAATTGTATGGAAAAGTGCAGGAAATCCCACAGACGGAAAATACACCGTTCTATCCGAGAAGCCCTTATGGAGTTGCTAAAATCTACGGATTCTGGATTGTGAAGAATTTCCGCGAAGCTTATAATTTGTATGCATGTAACGGTATTTTGTTTAATCATGAAAGCGAACGCAGAGGGAAAACCTTTGTAACGCGAAAAATTACTATTGGCCTGGCTGAGGTTGCTCAGGGAATCCGTTCCACGCTAACCTTAGGAAACCTGGATTCAAAACGCGACTGGGGTTATGCAAAAGAATATGTGGAAGCTATGTGGCTGATGCTTCAACAGGATGAAGCGGAAGACTTTGTAATTGCAACAGGGAAAACCTATACGGTCAGGGATTTTGTCGAAAGAGCTGCAAAATATGTCGGATACGATATTGTATGGGAAGGGTCCGGAGTTGATGAAGTGGGAATTGACCGCAACACAGGAAAAAAAGTAATTGAGATCAATCCGAAATATTTCCGTCCGACAGAGGTTGACCTTTTGATCGGAGATGCTACCAAGGCTAAAAATAAACTGCAATGGGAAGCTAAAGTGGAATTGGATGAATTGGTGCAGATTATGATGGAACACGACATTAAAATGGTCAAACATACGAAGGGGCTTGCGGATGAGAAAAGAGGATAAAATTTACATTGCCGGACACAATGGTATGGTAGGAAGCAGCATTGTCAGAAAATTGGAACAGGAGGGCTTCACCAATCTCATAA
>CBFGPJ010000687.1:0-1687 GCA_965650615.1 uncultured Fluviicola sp.
AATTATACCGGGGCTCCGATTACACTTCCGGATGATCCGACCCAAGTAATTACAACTGAAAAACATGGGTATCTGAAAGAAAAGATCGGTGATGATCTGATCACGGCTTCCGGATTAACATTATTGGGGGCGGATGACAAAGCGGGGGTTGCCATTATCATGGACCTTGCAGAACAATTGATGAAGAAAAAGGAAATTCCACATGGAAAGATCCGGATTCTGTTCACTCCCGATGAAGAAGTAGGAAGAGGTGTAGAGCAATTGGATATGCAGAAATTAGGAGCAGATTTCGGATATACATTGGATTCAGGAGAATTGGGTGCAATAGAAGACGAGTCATTTTCGGCCGATGCTATGACTTTTGTAATTACAGGAGTGAGTGCACATCCGGGGTATGCAAAAGGAAAAATGGTCCATGCAATGAAAGTGGCAGCTGCATTCATAGATAGTTTGCCAAAAGATGAATGGTCGCCGGAGAGCACCCGGGACAGGGAAGGATTCGTTCACCCGACTGCCATTTCCGGTGGTTTGGAAGAAGTAACGGTAAGTTTCATTATTCGTGATCACATCACTGCAAAACTGGCTGAATACGAAACGCGTTTGGAAGGAATACTGAAAGAGGTCATTGCTCAATTTCCGGGTGCAACATACACTTCCAAGGTTACGGAACAATACCGGAATATGAAAGAGATCATCAAAGATGTTCCTTTTGTTACCGATTATGCAATTGAAGCAATGGAAAAAGCCGGAATTACACCAAGGCCAACGATTATCCGTGGAGGAACAGATGGCTCACGTATGTCGTTTATGGGCTTGCCTTGTCCGAATATTTTCACCGGAGAAATGGCTATTCACAGCCGCCATGAATATGTAAGTATCCAGGATATGCAAAAGGCGGTGGATACTTTGGTTGAATTGGTCCAAATTTGGGAAAAACATTAACGAATTACGAATTACGAATTACGAATTACGAATTACGAATTACGAATTACGAATTATTTGATTTTTAAACGATTGAACCCTTTGAACCTTTTGAACTCTTTGAACATTTTTTATTAGGAATTAGGAATTAGGAATTAGGAATTAGGAATTAGGAATTTATGTTGTATACCGATTTAAAAGAAGCTTTTCTGCTTCGAAAAGATATTACATTCTTGAATTTCGGATCATTCGGGGCAACTCCGAAACCGATTTTTGAGTCATACCAACGGTTTCAACGTGAGTTGGAATACGAACCGGTTCAGTTTATCGTAAACAAGGGTCCTGAATACCTGAAAGAAAGCAGGGTACGTTTGGCAGAATTCCTGACTTGTGAACCGGACGACCTGGTTTATGTCCCGAATCCAACCTTTGCCGTAAATATTGTTGCGCGCTCATTGGATTTAAAAGACGGTGATGAGGTACTAACTACGAATATCGAATATGGAGCCTGTGACCGTACCTGGGAATTCTATTGTGCGGAAAAAGGAGCTAAATACGTGAAACAGGCAATTTCATTGCCAATTCAAACGAAAGAAGCATTTTTAGACGATTTCTGGAAAGGTTTTAGTGAAAAGACCAGAATGGTGTTTATTTCACAAATAACCTCTGCTACGGGCTTAATTTTACCTGTAAAAGAGATCTGTGACGAAGCGAAGAAAAGAGGTTTACTTGTTTTTATTGACGGAGCACATGTTCCTGCACATGT
>CBFGPJ010000688.1:0-1684 GCA_965650615.1 uncultured Fluviicola sp.
TTTCTTCTTCCAGAGCACAAATGAACAAGTTGACTGAGGAATTTCGTGTATTGAAAGAGGAATACCGAAGATTGCTTTCTGCTGAATTGGAGAAAACTATGGATATGCAATTGAAAGCTCAGTTGCAAGAGGAAATCACACGTTATCTGGTAACGAATTCTCAAACACGTTAATCACTGAATGATGAAAACAAGCATTTTAAAAACAACTGCTCTTTGCGGTTTATTGGCTTTCGGCCTTGGTTCAAAGTCACAGGCACAATCCTTTTCGGAAAGTTTTAATGATATCACTACGCTTGCCGGAAGTGGCTGGGTAACCTCTAATGTCAGTGTGGCTGTTGGTTCTACAGGCTGGTTCCAGGGAAATGCTACTTCTGCAGGAGGACCATTTGATTCATACAATGGGGCGACAAATGCATACATTGGAGCAAACTACAACAATACGGGAAATACCGGAACCATCAGTAATTGGTTAATGACTCCGAACCGCACATTTAAGAATGGTGATGTGCTCACGTTTTATACGCGTAAACCAAGTCCGGATAATTATGCAGATCGCCTGGAAGTACGTTTGAGTACGAATGGTGCAAGTACGAATGTCGGATCAGGAACCACTGTTGGTGATTACACTACTTTACTGATGAGTGTAAACCCGAGCTTGACATTGGGCGTTTATCCAACCACCTGGACAATGTACACAGTTACTATTTCAGGCCTGCCTGCACCGACTTCCGGTCGTATAGCATTCCGTTACTTTGTAACCAGTGCGGGTCTTTCAGGAACAAACTCCGATTATATCGGGATTGATCAGGTAGATTACACACCATATGTTTGCCCCGCGTTTACATTGAGTCCTGCAGGTGGCGCTTTAACGAATGGGACAGCAGGAACAGCATATTCGAACACGTTTACTCAAACCGGGGCTTTAGGCACACCGAACTATGCAATTACAGCGGGAGCACTTCCTCCTGGATTAACTTTGGCTTCCGACGGAACTGTTTCAGGAACACCGGTTGCAACCGGAACGTTTAATTTTACCGTTACGGTAAATGATGCAAGCGGATGTTCAGGTTTTCAGGCTTATTCTATTACGGTAGTTTGTCCTGCAAACCCGATTACTTTTACACCTGCACCGGCTTTATGTGACAATGCAAGTCCATACACTTTGGTTCAAGGTGCTCCGGCAGGTGGAACTTACAGCGGAACAGGGGTTACCGGTGGTGTTTTTGATCCAGCTTCAGGAACACAAACAGTTACTTACGATTATACCGATCCTTATGGCTGTTCTTTTAACTCCAATTACACGATTACAGTAAATCCGGCCCCAATCGTTTCCCAGGGACCAATTGCGGCTGCTTGTGATAATGCAGGATTAGTCACATTAATCAATGGAATACCAGGAGGTGGAACTTATTCCGGAACAGGAGTTACAGGAGGTAGTTTCGATCCGATGGCAGGAACACAGACTGTGACTTACACATATACTGATGCAAATGGTTGTTCGAATAGTGCGTCTACTACAATTACGGTGAATACAGCTCCAACAGTTTCGCAAAATGCCATTTCAGCAGTATGTGACAATTCAGGAACGTTGGCCTTAACCGGGGGAAGTCCTGCAGGCGGAACTTATAGCGGAACAGGAGTAAGCGGAAGTGATTTTGACCCGATGTCAGGAACTCAAACTG
>CBFGPJ010000689.1:0-1683 GCA_965650615.1 uncultured Fluviicola sp.
AAGAAAACAAACCAAAGCCAACTATCATAACTCTCACCGATTTCCAATAGTGAAGCACTGTTCCAATTGGAGCCATCTTGTATTGAATTTACATGAATTCCAGCCTGTTGAAATCCATTCTTGATTTCTTCTGTTGTGGACTCTGATGTTTGTGATTCAAGCCGGTTGTAATTGGTAGAAAGAATTCCTTTCGGTTTTCCATCCTGGGAAATGGTATAATTTCCCGCTTCCAGGATGCGAATCGCCTCCAGACCCTGGATGGAAAGATAAGCACGTTTATTTTTGGTAAAGATTACCGGAATGTAATCCACCTGTCCTTGTTTCAGGTGAATTGGATTTTCACTGGAATTATTTGTGTTTACAGGATAACTTCCATCCGAACCAATGATCAGGTAATACGGATTTTGGCGCTGGCTCAGGTTCCCGACATGCAATAGAAGAGTAGAGAACAACTGATTGCTTGTAAACGTACTGAATTCCTGTTTCAAAGAAGTAGAGAACAAGTAAGCGCTATTCTTTCCGGTACTTTTAACGAAGAAAGGTGTCCCATTCTGGTAATTGATCAGGTTGCTGGAAAGTGTTTTCGAATTGCTTAAAAGACGGTATGCCTTGGCAACAGCGGGTAACGAAATATTCTCAGGTTTTCCTTCAAAGATTCCCTGGAAGAACGGATCCTTGATGTTCAGTTTTTGAATTCCCAAACCAACACTTTGTGTTCCGTTTATGGATGGTAAATTCAATTTGTCGAGCAGGGAATTCCATCCGCCGGGAGAAACATTGGTTCCAGGAATAAGTAAAAGGGCACCCTGTTCTTCATGATAAGCGGTGAGTTCTGTGCTCAGACTGCTTGGAATTTGGTTTAAACCGTTCAATACAACTAAGTCAATTGCGTCCAGGTTTTCCTGGGATGCCTGATTGGTAGAAACTTCTTTGATTTTGTAGAAATCATCCAAACCAAAAACAATCCCCACATTTTCAACAGCATCTTCTCCGTTAATGATAAGCACGGAACTGCTTTTCTTTACTTCGTAATTGAAAAAGAAAGAGTCGTCCTGGACCATTTGTTTGTCGTTGATAGAGATTTTCCCTTTGGCAATTCCTGCTACCTGGTTAAAATAATTCAATTGTACGGTATCCGATCCGTTGGAAGGCAATTCTGCAAACAAGTCACGCTTCAGTTTCCCGATCTGAATACTCACAACAGCCGATTCAATAGCTTCTTTCCCGGTATTGACCACGCGGATCGAAAGTGTTTGAGCGGAACCCAATTTCTGGATCGGAGTTTCAAACCAAATGGTGTCAATGTAAAGGTTTCCGGTGTTTTGGGGTGCCAGAACAAGGGGAGATACACTTGAAATTGATTTAAACTTTTTAGTTGATTGATTGGATTTATTTTTCTGAAAATCAGATAGATAAACCAGTGATGGTTTGGATTTGATATTTCCTTCTTTTTGTGCATCTTCCACCCATTGATTCCAGTAGGAAAGGATTTCTTCCTGCGAACGATAAATAGGAGAGTAGTTGACTTTCGCCACCTGGTCTACAAATTTCACTTTGGTTAAAGTTTGCTTTTCGTTCCCACTCAATTCATTGGTGAATAAAACGTATTGAGTATTTCTTGGAGCTTTTTCTACAATGGAACCCGCCAACTCCTTTGCTTGCGCTAATAATTCACCCTGTCCG
>CBFGPJ010000690.1:0-1681 GCA_965650615.1 uncultured Fluviicola sp.
CAGGCTGATGATTAAAAGGATCTGTTTCATGGCGTAATAATTTAGATAGAACAAAGGAACAGCAGAAATCCCTTTCCCGCAATAATGCATTTGTCGTATTCTACTCACCTTGAGTAGTTTGTTGTTGCGGATGTGTTGGTGGTATTTTCTCCCGCGGAGGCACGCAGAAGACCACAGAGAAATGGATGAAAGTTAGGAATAAACTAAAGATTGATAACAGCACTGTGAATGAAGATAAAACTTTCAATATAATTCGCTTATCTGCGTTCCTCTGCGCTCTTCAGCGGGAAATAAAATGACTTTGATCATCTTTATGAGAGTGTTTTATACCTAATTTTGGGTACCAAACAAGAAGTATGTTCTCAAAAGCTTTTATACGATTAAATTGGATCACACTGGTATTGATCTTTCTGGTCATTATTGCAGGAAGTGTCGTTCGGACTTCAGGAAGCGGAATGGGCTGTCCGGATTGGCCGAAATGTTTCGGAAGCTGGGTCCCACCTACAACTGAAGTACAGTTACCGGCAAATTACCGTGAGATTTACGGTGAAAAGCGCGTGGCGAAAGTAGAAAAGTTTGCAAAGTTCCTGACTGCGCTCGGCATGAAAGAAACGGCTGAAAGGATCAAAAAAGATCCGAGAACGTATGAAGAAGAACCATTCAATGCGCAGCGCACCTGGACCGAATACGGGAACCGTTTGGTCGGGTTCCTGGCAGGAAACGGAGTATTGATCATTTTCCTTTGGGGATTCTGGAAATACCGGAAAGACCGTCGTTTGGTGTGGCTTTCGTTGATGAACCTGATCGCGATCGGTTTAAACGGCTGGTTTGGTTCCATCGTAGTGGCCACAAACCTGGTTCCCTGGACAATCACCGTTCACATGTTCCTGGCACTGTTGGTTGTTTGTTTGCAATTACTGCTCATCCGCAGGATCAGCCCGGTATATCAAAAAACCTTGAATTTACCGGTAGCAATGAAGTGGCTCATCGGGATTATTTTGGCGATTACCGCCTACCAGATGTTCCTTGGGACACAGGTACGTGAGTATATTGATCAATTGACCCAACAAGGTTTGGGAAGAGAATCCTGGACGAGCCGGTTCGGTTGGGCCTTTTTCATTCACCGTTCCTTTTCCTGGGCAGTATTGGTATTGATGATCTTATTGGTATTCCTGAACTACAAAACCGACAAAGTGAAATCCGTTTACTGGGCATTTTTAGTCCTGGTGATAGAATTAACAGGTGGAGTTTTATTGGCTTATGCAGACATGCCCGGATTCGTGCAAGTGTCTCATTTATTGTGTGCTACTGTGTTATTTGGAATCCTGTTTTTGCAATTCATTCGTTTACGGCCGTTGTCGAAACCGCTCGGAAAGAGCAGTATCCGCGGATAATTTTTTTTCAACGGACAAAATAAAAAAAGCGAATTACTTGAGTAACTCGCTTTTTTGTGGTCCCACTTGGACTAGATTTGAGATTCATTAAATTTCATTAAAATTCATCAACCCTTTGTTATTGCTGTATCCAGAGCGAATTGTGATTTTAATGAAACGTAATGCGTTTTAATGAGGATTGATGAAGAAATGAAAAATTCTTATCTAAATTCTTATCTAAACGGCATTACAGAGATTTATTATTTGTGAACCTGAGAGTGGAAATCTCTAACTTTTTGATGGAGGAT
>CBFGPJ010000691.1:0-1679 GCA_965650615.1 uncultured Fluviicola sp.
CATTCTTGAAAACTTTGTTCATATTTGTGAACGGCATTCGAAATAGAAGCACAATAATTTCCGATTTTTGATTCATGTTATTTAATCGAATATGGATCGGCTTTTTCCTGATTGCCTTTTTGGTTGGGACAAGTAAGCTGATATTCTGGCAAGACTTGGATATCTACAAACGCATGATGGAAGCGTTGTTTGATTCTGCAAAATCAGGATTTGAAATATCTCTTGGACTGACCGGTGCCTTGTGTTTTTGGCTTGGATTCATGCGAATCGGTGAAAAAGGTGGCGCTATCCAGTGGCTTTCCAAATTAATTTCCCCCTTGTTTGTCCGCATTTTTCCGGAGATTCCCAAAAATCATCCTGCAGCAGGTTCTATCATGATGAATTTCAGTGCAAACATGCTGGGATTGGATAATGCAGCCACACCACTTGGACTAAAAGCCATGCAAGAAATGCAGGAATTGAATACTGATAAAGAAACCGCTTCAAATGCACAAATCATGTTCCTTGCTCTGAATACTGCAGGTTTGACCATCATTCCTGTAAGCGTTCTGGCAATGCGTTCCAAGTACTTATCGGATAATACAACAGAGGTTTTTCTTCCGATTCTTATTACTACCTTTCTTTCTGCTTTTTTTGCGTTGGTCATTGTTGCCATAAAACAACGGATTAAATTAATCGATCCGGTAGTGATTGCTTATTTCCTTGGGGGATTGGGCTTTGTTTCTTCCCTGCTTATTTCTTCCTGGTATTTTCCGCAATACACTGAGAATATTTCCAATATTATGGGGAATGGAATTCTCTTTTCGATCATTATTTTATTCCTGATCCTGGCCATTCGAAAAAAAGTCGTGGTCTACGAAGAATTTATTGAAGGAGCAAAAGAAGGTTTCCAGGTTGCAATTACCATTGTTCCCTATGTCATAGCAATTTTGTGTGCCATTGGTTTATTCAGGGCATCCGGATCTCTGGATGCACTCTTGTTCGGAATTGTCTGGTTCTTTGAATGGATCGGAATGGTGCATACTGAATTCGTAGAAGCACTTCCTGTTGGATTGATTAAACCATTCAGCGGATCAGGTGGTAGAGCAATGCTACAAAGTATCATCGAGTCGAACACCACTGCAACCGTAAAAGGTGTGGATACTTTTGCAGCAAAAATAGCCGCTACCATGCAAGGTGGAACTGAAACGACATTTTATATCCTAGCCGTTTATTTCGGATCAGTGAAAATAAAGAATACACGCTATGCTGCCGGTGTAGGCTTAATTGTCGATGTAATCGGGATAATTATTGCTATCTTAGTATCCTACATGTTCTATCATGTTCCGGCTGTCAAATGAATTGGTTTAAGCGCATATTTGGAAAAGAGCCTTTGGAAGACAAAAAAAAGGTGGAAGTCAAAAAAGCAGATATTGCCTTTGCTGAGTTTAACTATCCGACCAAAATTATTCTTGCCTGGATCAAAGCATTGGAAGGACACAAAGAATTGGAGAAATTCCTATACGATAACGGGTACCAGGAAATCTTTTTTTTAAACCAGGCGCTTAACCTGAAACAGGAAGCCAGGGATTGGTTGCTTGCAAACGGATATCCGCATCTAATGGCTTTCGTAAATGCTGCTGAAGGAAACGAGAGCGCACAACACTGGCTGCAGGTTCACGGTTTTGAATTCCTATACC
>CBFGPJ010000692.1:0-1678 GCA_965650615.1 uncultured Fluviicola sp.
GCAAAAGTGGTGGGCCGTATCTTGATTTTTGTGAGCGTAGGTTTGTTTGTATGGGTTTATCAAACCTATGAGTTTCAGAAAAAAAGAGAAATCCTGCATTATGATTATATGAATTATGGAATGTGGAAAACGGTTTTCATGCAAACAGACCCAAGGTTCAATTTTATGTTTTTTTCAGACATAGATACCTTACCCGCAAATAGTGTACAGATTGGTTTGCCGATCAATTTTTCCAAAGGAAATGAATTACTGGTCCCTGGGAAAGTTTACGGATATAAAGGAGAGAACTTCTTCCCGGAAAAAGCCTTTGCAGCAAAACGGATTCATCTGGCAGATCCGGAATCATTTGTGGGACTGCGCGTCACTATGAAAGGGTACTTAAATTCAGAGGGAGAAAATCCTTTTGTAATGACAGAATACTTCAAAGGAGGAGTTGCATTTGAGCGAAAGGATATGATGGCCGGTTCACGCTTTGATAAGATCAAAACCTGGCGGAACATCAGCATTGATATCATTCCTGATCACAGATGGAGCGAAGTAGATTCGGTAAAATGCAGTTTCGTAATGGGGGAAAAAGCACTTCAATTCAAGGACTTGCAATTGCGGATTTTCAAGTTTAAATAGCTTGAAAATTGGATTCACAAAAAATGTTTTTTTTTAAACAAAAAGAGGCTTAAACAGATACTTTTCTGCCCATTATTGCTTAAATTCATAGGCATGGAACGAAAAAAAATAGTCATCATAGGTGGTGGCTTTGCGGGATTAAATCTCGCCCGTAAATTGGCTAAGTCCGATTGTGAAATTGTCCTGGTGGATAAACAAAACCACCACATGTTTCAACCCTTGTTTTATCAGGTGGCAAGCGCACGCCTGGAACCTTCCAATATTTCCTTCCCGTTCAGGGCCATTTTCAGGCGCAGGAAAAATGTAGACTTCCGTTACACGACCGTGAACCGTATCCGGCCGGAAGATAATGTCATTGAAACTTCAATGGGAGAGATTTCCTATGATGAGTTAGTTATTGCCACCGGATGTAAAACCAACTTTTTTGGAGACCCGAATCTCGAAAAATACACGTTGGCAATGAAAACAACTCAGCAAACGATCCATATCCGGAACACCATTCTTGCCAAGTTCGAAAAGATTATGTTCGTTAACACACAACAGGAAAAAGAAGAGCTGATGAACCTGGTGATCGTTGGGGCAGGACCTACAGGCGTGGAACTTTCCGGCGCTTTTGCGGAAATGAAAACCAAAGTCCTTCCGCACGATTATCCACATTACGATTTTTCCAAATTGAAGATCACTTTACTTGAAGGTAGTCCCAATACATTAAATGCCATGAGTGATAAATCCAGGACATGGTCCCGGAAATATTTGGAAAAGATGGGAGTAGAAGTCAGAACATCAACAGTTGTTTCTTCTTATGACGGACATAAGCTGATTCTGAAGGACGGGGAAGTTATTCCGACGCAAACCGTTATTTGGGCTGCAGGAGTTCAGGGAAATGTATTACCGGGTCTGGAAAAAGCAACCATGGTTAAAGCACGTTATACAGTTGACAGAAACTCATTGATTATCGGTTACACCAATGTTTATGCTATTGGAGATATTTCCTATATGGAAACAGAGAAATATCCGCAAGGGCATCCACAATTAGCGAACGTAGCGATCAATC
>CBFGPJ010000693.1:0-1674 GCA_965650615.1 uncultured Fluviicola sp.
ACTATAATTATGAAGAAAATGTACACTTTGTTAGGTTGTATTTTGCTCTTGCAGTTATCAAACAACCTATCAGCCCAGGTCATCTTTAGCCAGGACTTTAGTTCGGCTACAGGAACCACTCCACCAACCGGGTGGACAAGCAATGACATTGCCGGAAATGGGGAAGTTTGGGCTTTCGACAATCCGGGAGGTCAAACATTAAATGCTCCGATTTCTGATCCGGCAGCAATATTTGACAGTGATAATTACGGGAATAATGGTTTAGCTGAAGAAGCTACCATTGAATCTCCGGTATTTGACGCAAGTGTCATCACCGGCGCAATTCTATTGTCTTTCGATCATACCTTTTTTGATGATAGCGAGAACGGTGGAACGGGAGCTGAATATTTTATTGAGGTATGGAACGGAACTTCCTGGGTTACGGTTTTCAGTGATTTCAATGATACACCGGACCCGGAACATGTTTCATTGAATATTACATCCCAGGCAAATGGTTCGGCGAATGCAAAAGTTCGTTTCCGTTGGACAGGAAGCTGGGGCTATTGGTGGATCCTGGACAATATTGTATTGGAAGAATCCAGCTGTGCTCCTGTAATGGCTTTGGTTTCAGATTTGGTAACTTCCAATTCTGCAGATATTTCATGGACAGCAGGAGGAAGTGAAACCGACTGGAATATCGAATATGGGGTAAGCGGATTTACACAAGGTTCAGGATTGACCGGAACAGCATCCGGAACACCTGCATTCAGTGCAAGCTCATTGACACCAAATACATCTTATGATTTTTATGTACAAGCAGATTGTGGCGGAGGAGATGAAAGCTCCTGGACCGGCCCGATAACGATTTATACCGGTTATTGTGAATTTGAAGGATTAGATCCGGATTTTTTCATCAATAATTTCTCCACAACAGGTGGAATTTCCAACATTTCCAATTTAACGTCAGGATATTCAACAAATGGTTATGAGGATGCAACAGCAATGGTTGTTTCCCATTTTGCAGGAGGCCCGGCTATTAACTTCCAGGTAAATTTTGGTATTCAATCATGGTATACTTATGGTTTTGGTATTTGGGTCGATTGGAATAACAACATGGTTTTTGAATCAAGCGAGCAAATGTTCCAGTCTTCCAGCTATGAAGATAACTTCTCAGGATCCTTCGCTGTTCCTCCGGGAACACCTGTCGGAAACTACAGAATGCGTGTTGTGGCAGACTATAACAACTCTGCACCGACAGATGCATGCGTGTTATCGTATGACCAGGGAGAAGCAGAAGATTATACATTTGAAGTTACTCCGTCCCCATCTTGTTTGCCAATCCTGGATTTAACTTTGGATGGAACAACTTCCAATTCAGCAGATATTTCCTGGACGATCGGCGGAACAGAGACTGATTGGAATATTGAATACGGAGTAAGCGGATTTACACAAGGTTCAGGATTGACCGGAACAGCATCCGGAACACCAGCATTTACAGCCGGATCATTAACTCCGGATACGTATTACGATTTCTACGTCCAGGCAGATTGCGGAGGTGGTGATGAAAGTATGTGGATCGGACCAATTACGGCATACACCGGATACTGTGAATTTGTTGGAACAGACCCTGATTACTACATTAATAATTTCTCTACAACCGGAGGTGCAACATCCAATATTTCTAATTTGAACTCC
>CBFGPJ010000694.1:0-1672 GCA_965650615.1 uncultured Fluviicola sp.
CAGGAATTCATAAAATAAATGGAAACAGACAAGGAATTGATGAATAAAGTAAAAGTAACGTGGCGCTGCCCGTCTAATATTGCAATTGTTAAATACTGGGGAAAAAAAGGAAATCAAATACCTTGTAATTCTTCGTTAAGTTTGACTTTGTCAAATTCATTTACAGAAGTCGAAGCCGAATTATCAGAAAAGACAACGGATGAAGCGGTTCAGTTATCCTACTATTTTGAAGGTGAAATAAATGAAAAATTCGGTCAGCGTGTGGCTAAATTTTTAATCGATAATCGCGAATACTTCCCGTTTGTAGCTGAAAAGGCAATTACCATCCATTCCTCCAATAGTTTTCCGCATTCAGCCGGGATTGCTTCTTCTGCATCGGCATTCGGAGCTATTTCTTTGGCACTTTTGGATATTACCTACAGCTTACAGGGAAAAGAAAAAGACGCGGTCTTTTATGAGGAGGCAAGTAATCTGGCCAGATTAGGAAGCGGAAGTGCATCACGAAGCATGTTCCCCGGATTTGCTTCATGGGGAATCAATGAACAAATCCCGAACTCTTCGGATCAGCATGCAATTGAGATTAAGGATGTACACCCGACGTTCCGGAACATGAAGGACGCCATTCTGATCATCGAAGATGAACCCAAGAAAGTATCCAGTTCCGTTGGTCACTCCTTAATGAATGATCATCCCTATGCGGAAAATCGTTTCAAACAGGCAAACGAACGTACAGCTGAATTGGTTGAGATTCTGAAGACCGGGAATATGGATGCGTTTATCCACATGTGCGAATCAGAAGCATTGACTTTGCACGGGATGATGATGACATCCATGGATTATTATTTATTGGTAAAGCCGGGAACCATCACAGCCATTGAAAAATTGATGGAATTCCGCAAGGAAAGTAAAGTTCCCGTTTGTTTTACATTGGACGCAGGTCCGAATGTGCACGTCCTTTATCCAAAAATGTACGAAGCAGAGGTAGAAGCGTTTATCCATACCGGTTTACGCGATACATATAAAAAAGTCATCTTCGATCAGGAAGGAAACGGCCCAACAAAAATGAATTCGTAAGAAATGGAAAGCGTTAATTCAAAAATTCTGGTGTTTGGAGAATATGGCGTTTTACACGACGGTATGGCCCTGACAATTCCATTCAGTAAATTTTCCGGGCAATTGTGCTATCCTGAAAATGGAGAAGAAAGCGCAATGGCGGTATTATCTAACAAAGGTATTCGGGAATTCTTCAAGCATATTTTAGAGAATCACACAGATGAAACATTCAAATTGAATGTAAATGAACTGTCCAAGGAATTGGATAAAGGATTGTTTTTCAGAAGTGATATTCCACAAGGTTTCGGACTGGGAAGTTCGGGTGCACTTGTTGCCGCAGTATTCTTGCGTTACCTGGAAAAAGCCGGTGATTTCAAGGACGAATTGAAACATTTAACAATGGATCGCATTCAAAGCCTGAAAAGCTGTTTAGGAGATCTGGAAGGGCATTTTCATGGAAAAAGTTCGGGAATAGATCCGTTGAGTATTATTATCAATGAACCGCTATTATTAAAAGCCAACAAGGAAATAGTAAAGGTGGAGATTCCCGCTTACAATGAAAACGGAAAAAACATCCTGTTTTTGCTGAATACCGGGATGGCAAGAAATTCCGAAAAAC
>CBFGPJ010000695.1:0-1670 GCA_965650615.1 uncultured Fluviicola sp.
TGGAACTTCTTGTGAAATACCCGTTTAATCTGGTACAACTCAATCCTGCGTTCCATCTTTCGCCATGAAAAGCAATTCCCAGATCTCCACGGAAAAAAGTCTGACTGCTCTTGGGTATCACCGGATCATTTGGGTCGCTGAATACGAAACCTGTTTTATCAAACAACATGGTTAAGCTTCCTGCTGAAATCCCCAATGACAAAAACATCTTTTTAATTGGAATGTGGTAGGCATATGAAACCAAAGCGGTATGCTGACTATTTAAACCAGTCACATCGTATTCATAACTTACTCCCAGGCCACTACTGATTGAATCCAGTTTCATCGCATAATTTAACCACAATGTTGTTGGTGCACCGTTAATCTTTGTCCATTGATTACGCCATTGTGCATTTGCATGGTGTTTATAGATCGCACCTGTCATAGCCGGATTGGTATGCATGTATTGGTTCCAGAAAAAGGAAGCACGTGGATCTTGCTGTGAAAAAGAATTATTTAAACTGATAAGTGCGATGGAAAGGATAATCAAGGTGCGTGTTAAGTTCATGTGATTTCAATTTTGCCTGCGAACATAGTAAAATCAGATTAATTATCTTCGCCAAATGAAAGTTTCGATACATCCATCTTGGGAAAAGGCTCTTCAAAACTCATTTGAAGCTCCTTATTTTGAAAACCTGGTGCATTTCGTGAAGCAGGAATACAACCGGTTTCCCAATCAAATTTTCCCCGAAGGAAAGTATATTTTCAGAGCTTTCGACAGTTGTCCTTTTGATGAGTTAAAGGTCGTAATCCTTGGACAGGACCCTTATCCTACCAGAGGTCATGCACACGGGCTTTGCTTCAGTTGCGATTCACATGTGCGTCCTTTACCAAAAAGCTTACAAAATATTTTCAAAGAGTTGGAAGATGATTTGGGAATTCCCGCTCCACCAAACGGAGATTTGAACCATTGGGCAAAACAGGGAGTTTTACTTTTGAATTCGATTTTGACCGTTCGTGAAGGTCAGCCGCTTTCTCATGCCAATCAGGGTTGGGAGAAATTCACGGATGATGTGATCCAAAAAATCAACGATGACCTGGAAGGTGTGATCTTTGTTTTGTGGGGATCTCCTGCACAGGCAAAGGCTTCAAGAGTGAATCCGAACAAACACTTCATTCTAAAAGCACCACATCCGTCACCATTATCTGCTTATAGAGGATTTTTCGGGAGTAAGCCTTTTTCGGCTATCAATGAAATTTTGGAGAAGAGAGGGAAAGAGACGATAAAGTGGGCTTAAATAATTGAAAATGGAGAATTGACAATTGACAAGTGCTTTTAATTATCAATTATAAATGACCGAATTATCAAGGAGGAAAATATTTATCTAACTATAAGATTATCTAAAGTCTTTTCAATTTTCCATTTTCAATTCTCAATTTTCCCATAAAACCGTACTTTTGCACCAATGAAATTGCAAAATGATTTGATCTTACGCGCTGCGAAAGGCGAAGATATTGAACGTTATCCGGTCTGGTTAATGCGTCAGGCAGGAAGAATTTTACCTGAATACCGCGCAGTTCGCGAAAGTGTGAACGGTTTTAAGGAATTGGTCGAGAATGCAGCTTTAGCCGCTGAGGTTACCATTCAACCGGTTGACATTCTGGATGTAGATGCTGCGATTATCTTTTCT
>CBFGPJ010000696.1:0-1663 GCA_965650615.1 uncultured Fluviicola sp.
CTTCTTCCAGTTTTTCTGAAAGTTTTTTAAGATTTATCTTTTCTTTCAGTTTTTCTTTTCGGGTTTCATGCTTTTCGTCCCAGTCATCTTTTATCCTGCGAATCCTTGTCGGAATCTCAACATTTTTTTTCACCTGATCCAGTTTCTGTTGAAACTTCACAAGATCCTTCTGTCCGAATTCATCGATTGGTTTTTCCCTGATTTTTTCCGGGATCTGTTTTACTTTCTCAATTGGTTCGGTCAGCACTTTCTTCTTTCTTTCTATTACATCTTTCTTTTTCCGGATCGGGTTGGGATCCAACCAACGTTTTACGGAACTTTTTTCTTTTGATTTCGGTGCTTTCTGGCTGGTTGAAGGATCTTGTTCGGTTTCTTTCTTAAGCAAAGATTTCTTTTGGAGGGCAAGTTTTTTTCTCAGTCGATCCTGATTTTTCTCCCATTGCTCCAATTCCTTGCTTTTTTTTAAGAGCCGCTCTTCGAGTTTTCTCTTCCGAGCGGCTCTGTTTTTTTCTTTCTCACGTTTATGCTTAAACGATTCGATCGTACCGGTGAACCGAGGATCTTCTGCTACAGGATTATTCGATTGAAGTAAATTGCCCATCTCATTTTCCAAAGATTGTCGTTCCCTCAACAATTCCTCCAGTTCCCGGTTTTGCGAAGCAATTTCGTCCAGGGTTAATTGGATATCACTAAAAGAGTTTTCGCTTTCGTTGTTCGAATCGAAATCCGTGGTTTTGACGAGTTTTTTCCAGCTTTTTGTCATAATCTTGTTTTAGAATAGGTTAGTATTTAAACTTCGTTTTAGCCTTCCACTTAGTTTTCAGGTGGAGGTGGCATTTCGGCTTGAACTCTGGCGATTTCTTTTTCGTCCATCAATTGTTTCAAACGACTTTCAAACATGGCCGGAGCCGGAACCGTTACGAGTTTGGTACGCATTTCGGAACTTCCGCTTGCTTCATATTGGTATTTCTGAGAATAACTTGCGTTTACAGAGGCTGCAATTACCCCAAAGGGTGACCAGGCAACGCCTCTGACAGAAGTTTCAGCGCCAATTTCCTCTTCTTTTTTCATTGAAATAGCCAATTTGAGTTCAATGTATGTTTCTACGAACTGGTAAAATGTAGGTGTGAAACCGAGAGCCAGTAAACTCACTCCGGGATCATTTTCTCTGAGTTTGATTAACGAAGTTTCATCACGTTCCAGGTTTCCTTGATCATTCAGTACAAATCCCGCCATTAATTGGGCGATCTTAATAGAAACACGATCGAGAGCATATTGAGCCTCGGCAATCCCTACACCAAGCGTGCGAACCAATTCAGGAAACGGAGCATTCAATAACTCTCTTCCAACATTTATCATAAGCTTATTGATTAAGGGTTAATAAAGCAGCTGCCATTGCGACAGCTGCCCGGGGTTAATTATGCTGTAGTTTGTGGTGGCGCCGAGTTATTAAACTCTTCCTCCATTAAGCGCTGAATACGCTGTTCCAGAACTGCAGGAGCCGGGATCGGAACCAATTTGGTGCGAAGCAAACTCGATCCTTCAGCTGAGTAGCTGTATTTCTGAGCATAGCTGGCATTTACCTGCGTGGTTTGAACAGATCGTCCGAATTTGATTCGTCCCAATCCAAAACCAATGCGTGCTGCACTTGATTTTATATTGT
>CBFGPJ010000697.1:0-1663 GCA_965650615.1 uncultured Fluviicola sp.
ATTGTGTTCATGTTTTCAAGATAATTTTCTGATAATTACTTTGTTATGTGTTATTTGTATTCATTTTAGTTAATTGGTGTACCAATTTTTGCATGCTGTAAACCAATTAGTTAATTGGTTCACAAATAGATGCAGATTGTAAAATATTTAGTTATCCAAAGACCTATCAGGATATCAATAAGGCTGATCCATTAACTCATGAAAAAACATTCAATGATCCATAAAATCTGTAATTCGTAATTCGCATCTCGCAATTCGCAATTATAGTCCTATCTTTGCACCTCAAAATATTCGAACAGCATGAATTTTCTTTCCGTTGAAAACCTGACGAAATCCTTTGGGGATCGCGTAATCTTTTCAGATATTACTTTCGGGATTGACCAGGGAGACAAGGTTGCCATTGTGGCAAAGAACGGGAATGGGAAAACAACCTTGTTGCGTTGTTTGATGAACCTGGAACAGATTGATTCCGGGCGTGTGGTTTACAGGAATGATTTGCGTGTTGCCTTTATGCAGCAAACTGAAAACCTGGATGAAACCCACACAATCCTGGAGGCCGTTTTCTCGCACGATATGCCTGAATTGCAAATCGTCAAAAAGTACAACCAGGCGCTTCGTGAAGGAAATGAAGAAGCAATTCACGCTTGTTATGAGGAATTGACGGAATTGAATGCCTGGGACATGGAAGTGAAAGTGAACCAGATCCTTTCCGTCCTGAAGTTGAATGATACGAGCCTGTTGGTGGGAAGTCTTTCCGGCGGACAGAAAAAACGGGTTGCACTAGCCCAGGTCTTAGTTGCGGAAGCCGACTTTTTGATCCTGGACGAGCCGACAAACCACCTCGACTTGGATATGATCGAATGGCTGGAAGAATACCTTTCCAAATCCAAGTCAACGATCCTGATGGTGACTCACGACCGTTATTTCCTCGAAGTCGTGTGTGATACGATCTACGAATTAGAAGACAAAACAATCTATAAATACAAAGGAAATTTCTCTTATTACCTGGAGAAAAAAGCAGAGCGTCAGGAGCAATTACAATCCACGATCGATAAGGCGAGAAATACCTTTAAGAAAGAATTGGATTGGATCCGCAGACAGCCAAAGGCACGTGGTACGAAACAAAAAGCACGAATCGAGAATTTCCAGGATGTAAAAAAAGTTGCGAGTCAGCGAATCGATGAAGATGAGATCGATATCCCGGTGAAAATGGAACGTTTGGGTTCTAAAATTCTCGAATTGCATAAAATCGGCAAATCCTATGGAGATAAAGTCATTTTGGACAATTTCTCGTACAATTTTCAACGTAAAGAACGTTTGGGAATTGTCGGTAATAACGGAACCGGAAAATCTACCTTCCTGAATATCATTCAGGGAAGAGAAGAGGTGGATAAAGGGAAAGTAGTTACAGGAGAAACCGTCGTTTTTGGTTATTACAGCCAGGAATTGATCAAAGTGGATGAAGACAAGAAAGTAATTGACGTGATTCGAGATATTGCTGAGTTTATTCCATTGGAAAAAGGTCGCCAGCTTTCTGCTGCACAATTTTTGGAGAAATTCCTGTTTCCACGTCACATGCACTACAATTTTGTACACAAACTGAGTGGTGGTGAAAAACGCCGTTTGAAACTGATGACTGTTTTGATGGCAAATCCGAATTTCC
>CBFGPJ010000698.1:0-1654 GCA_965650615.1 uncultured Fluviicola sp.
AAAAGAAACCCCGGTTGCAGTTCCGGTACTGGATGTACGTGATTTTTCCGAAGGGCTGGCACCGGCAAGGACCATGGACAAGAAATTTGGTTTTATTAATCCGAAAGGAGAATTCGTAATACCTGCTGAATTTGAATCCGTTGGATATTTTACAAATGGCCTGGCTTGGGCTAAAACGCTCGAAAAGAAAGTAGGATATATTGATAAAACAGGAAAGTGGGTGATTGATGCGAAATTTGATGCGGCAAAAGATTTCGACGAAAAAAGCGGATTGGCCTTGGTTCGTACCGGTGAACAATGGTTTTATGTAAATGCCGAAGGAGAAACCTTAAAAGTAACGGATACGGAATCCTGGGGGAATTTTTCCGAAGGATTGGCAGAAGGTAAAAAAGGAATTTTGAAAGGATTTTACGATGCGAAGGGTGAATGGGTAATTGAACCTCAATTTCAAGATGTGAGGGATTTTCAGAATGGTTATGCGGCTGCAAAATACAATGATAAATGGGGAATAATCGACAAAACAGGAAACTGGAAGATTGAACCGCAGTTTGAGTCAATCAAAGATGTTATGATCGTTAAGTAGGAACTTATGAGGATATTGTCCGGTTTATTTTTTGTTTTAATCCTTGCAGCCTGTTCTAACCCGGAAAAGGAGACCAATACCGGAAAAGATCCGGGTGAAGATGCTGTTAACGAAGAAAAACCACCGCAAATTGAAAAAGATTCCATTGCTATTTTTAATTGGGAATCTGAATTGTGTACACACAAGAGTAAGTTTAATGCACGTCTTTATACAGAAGAAGAATTGAGAGGAACACTTAAACTGCTGAATATGGTTGGGAGTTTAATGCTTTCGGAAGTCAATACAACAGCTTTTGAACCTTCGCAAATTGAAGACTTAAGTAGTTTGAAAGAACTGGATGTGGCATACCAAAAGAAGAAAAAGGCACTTCAAGACCTGAAAATTGTCAATGATCCTTTTTGGAAAGGAATAAAAAAAGCGATGCTTCAGGAAATGAAAGATGAATATGACCTGACTCGGATAGGGATGCAAGCCTATACCAATCCGGCTGTTTTGAAAGGAAACCGCTTTTCGAATGTCTGTCCGGATATTGTAACAGCATTAAACAGCAAAGATACTTCATTAGTGATGACAGCCTGGAGAAAACTGGTTGTAGAACAATCCAAGTCCAATGGTTCCCCGGAAAATGTAATGAGACAATTTGAAGAAGAATCCAATGCCCCGGACTGGTTATTGTATGCACGGGTTCAATTGATTACTTTTGGCTGGCACAACAAGGTAAACAGAACACTCCCGAATACCGTTCACGATGAGAAGTTGAATAACAAATTCGATCGTTTGTTCCAGGAAACACATTCGGAATGTGACGAATGCTAATGAATTTAAAGTGTTTTCAATACGCGAATCACTTCTTTACGATCGGGATAAGAGATTCTTAAAAAATAAGTTCCGGATGTTAGATGACTCATATCAATAACCAATTTATCGGAATCAATGGAAGGATATGTACCAACTCTTCTTCCCTGGTTATCGACCAATTCGGCAGATTAAAGTGTCGTCTGTTCTGAAGAAAATAAAAAAGACAGATTACCCATCGTTGTAATCGGATAAAAATTTTTTTAGATTAAATGT
>CBFGPJ010000699.1:0-1650 GCA_965650615.1 uncultured Fluviicola sp.
TAGGTAGCAGAGCGGTCGGACAACTAAAATAGTCCGGCCGCTTTCTTTTTCAATTCTTTACAATCCGTACAGTCTCTTTAAATTCGTTCGATTGTATAATAATGAGATATAATCCGTTGGTTAACTCATTCAGGTCAATTACCTGACGAAACGTTCCCCGGGGTATTTTCCCGGAATGGATTTCCCGGATAAACTTCCCGCTTGAATCATACAATCGGATATCCATGCGTTCTTTTTTAGGTGCCTGAATTTCCAGGGTAGTGTTTTCAACTGCAGGATTCGGAAATGCAAGTGCTTTGAATTCCGTAGGATAAGGAATACCATTTTCATCTGTTTCAACAGTTGTGGTGGTTTGCTCCAGGAAATCGAGATAAACGGTGGTGTAAGCTGCGCCGCCTAAAACATACTCTTCCACAGTCTCAACTTCTTCAATAGGTTGTGGTTCCTGAACAAATTCAACGGGCAGTGCTCCCATGATGTAATCTTCTCTGGCAATCAATTCAATTGGAGGTGGTGGAAGTGCGGTTTGCGCTTCAATAGAAGTTGTTTGTAAATTTGAGACTTCTTTGCTTGCAATTGTATGGGCAATTTGTTGAACGGATTCGATTTGTTGTTGGACACGTTCGTCTTCACAACTGAATAATGCGAGGCCGAAAACGATTAGTAAGGCTGTAATAAACAGTTGTTGCGGATTGCGTTTTTGATGGGAAAGCCAAGCTCTGAACTCGCTGTTTAATTCCAGTTCCTGCTGAGAAGTCATGCGTACACAAAGAGCTTCGCCACTTGATTCAAGTAAGGTCAATTTGATCTCATTGAGAGATTGATTGCTGAAATCATGAACTTGTTTGGCGCATTTTTGGCAGAAAGCTCCTTTTTCAGTCGGAGTCATCTTGTTCCAGTTTTCAGAACAGGGTTTTTCAATTCCAATGTTTTTCATAGCAGCTGCAATTTGGGTTTCTAAATTGTTGTCGGTAAGCAAGATGCAAGCTAAGTGGTTTTTCCATAAACTTTCTTAAAAAGATTTAAAGTCTCAGGAATCATTGATTAAAATGTGGAATAATCGAATTGAAAAGGATCTAAAATGATAACTTTGGAATCAAATTCGTGAAAATATGATTCAACGCATACAAACCGTATACTTTTTATTGGCAGCTCTTTTAGTTGCAACAACGCTTTTTGGAACAGACCTGTTTGCTTATCACCAGGCGGGTGAATTTCATGCGTCGGCATACAAACTTTTCCGTGGTACGGAAGGGTTCAAAAAAGTAGACTTCTGGATGCTTTCGGTAATCCAGATCATTTTTGCGATCATGATCATTTTCTCGTTTAAAATGCGCCATCGCCAGATTTTTCTGGGTTGGATCCTGTTACTGTTGAATATTTTCAGTACCGCATGGATGGTTTTGGGAGCTGTGGCAGAGCCAATGCAATGTACGGCTTGTAATGAACCGGCTACAAACCTGTCGTTCGGAGTCGTTTTTTATACACACGCTGTAGTATTCATTTTTGTATTCCTTGGAATTCGGGGAGTGCGTAAAGACAAGAAAACGATTGATTCGTTGAATCGACTTCGTTGAAGGACCTGTTCGATCTTTTTGTTAACCTTTTAGTTAATTGGTTCACCAATATTTGTATACCGTAAACCATTTG
>CBFGPJ010000700.1:0-1643 GCA_965650615.1 uncultured Fluviicola sp.
AGTTGTTTCTGCTGTTCAATTGAAGGAATACGAATCATACGTGGACTTTGCAAAAAAGGATGGGAAAATTACACCACTTTACCTGTTTAAAGACGGGGATCATAAAAACCAGTTGATTTTCAATATCGGAGGAAACAAATATGTAACGGGGAACAAAGAATTTGAAATCGTTTCAAAATCAAAGCACAAGGTTGTATTCAAACACGATGTGGCAGACGGTTCGATCATTTACACGTACAATCTGAAAGGTGGCTATGACTTAGGGTATACTATCGAAATGAAAGACCTGAATGGTAAAGTATTGCCAAATTCAGTAATGCTTGACTGGCAGATGGAAATGTTGCGTTCGGAAAGATTACTTTCTGAGCAACGCAAGGTGTCTACCATTTGCTATGAATCCGCTGATGGGAAATTAGACTGGAACAGTGAAGTTGCAGAAAGCTATAAAGTTGCGGAAACTGATATGAAATGGGTGGCTTACAAACAAAGCTACTTCTCCTCTATTTTGGATGCAGATAATGGGTTCAAAGTAAAAGGGACCAAATTCACTTCAACCAACTATAAAGAAGGTTCTGATCAATTCTTTACACACATTCGTAAGTACCGTTCGCGTTTGAATTTGGGAATGCAGTCCGTGAAAGACGGAAAAGCAAGTTTTTCCTGGTATTTCGGACCGAATGATTACCATACACTGGCTGCTTACGACAAAGATTACGACGATATCTTAAACCTTGGTTGGGGAATTTTCCGTTGGATCAACTTGTATGCGGTTCAACCGGTATTTACATTCTTCCTGAATTTAGGTGTGAATGCAGGTCTTGCCATTTTATTGTTGACGATCATCCTGAAATTGGTTTTGATGTCGGTTCAGTGGAAAATGTTTGTTTCTTCTGCAAAAATGAAGATCCTGAAACCACAGATTGATGAGATCAATGCGAAATATCCTACAAAAGAGGATGCGATGAAAAAGCAAATGGACATGATGGCGCTTTATCGTGCTTCGGGAGCTTCTCCCCTGGCCGGTTGTGTACCGATGTTATTCCAGATGCCGATCTTGTTGGCGGTTTTCCGCTTCTTCCCTGCAACTTTCGATTTAAGACAACGTGGTTTCCTTTGGGCAGACGATTTATCTTCATTCGATTCAATTTGGGATTTCGGGACCTACATTCCGTTATATGGTAACCACGTTTCCCTGTTTACCTTGTTAATGGCGGTAACAACCCTGGCTTATACGCATTTGAATTCGTCAAACATGACACAACAGCAACAGCCTGGAATGCCGAACATGAAAATTATTATGTACATGTTCCCGATCATGATGATCTTCTTCTTCAATAACTATTCTTCAGGTTTGAGTTATTACTACTTTATCTCTACATTGATGACGATCATCCTGATGTTTGTGATTAAGCGTTTCTTCGTTGATGAAGAAAAATTGAAAGCGAAAATGGCAGAAGCTCAGGTGAATTCAGCTAAAAAAGGAGCGAATGCTGCTCCTAAAAAGAAATCCAGCTTTATGCAACGTTTGGAAGACGCTCAAAAAGCGCAGCTGGAGCAGGCAAAAAATCGAAGAAAGAAATAGAATAAAATAAAAAATTCTAAAACAGTAGGGGCGGAAAATTTTCCGCCCCTACTGTTTTTAT
>CBFGPJ010000701.1:0-1641 GCA_965650615.1 uncultured Fluviicola sp.
AATCGCCTGGCCGGGATTTGGCATACGATCAATGATAATGTAGCAGACCGTGCTAAAATTGAGAACGGTACGAGTACTTTGCTTTTCGGAGAATCGGTGGTGGTTGAAAAAATGCTTGGATTGTCATTTGAGATCTCTATGGAGAGTTTCTTCCAGACCAACCCGAAAAGTGCCGAGCGTTTGTATACCAAAGCCATTGATTATGTCTGCGATTATGCAAAGGATGGTGGTGTGATCATGGATCTGTTTTGCGGTACCGGAACGATCGGTCAGTTGGTTGCACAACGTGTAAACGCAGGAGAGATCATCGGTGTGGATATCGTGGAAGAAGCGATTGAGGATGCAAAACGGAACGCGAAACGAAATAACCTGGAGCACCTGCATTTCTTTGCAGCCGACGTAGGAAAATTCCTTTCATTGCATCCGGAATATTTGAACCGCATCGATACAATTGTATTGGATCCACCAAGAGCAGGAATCGCTCCGAAAACCTTGCAAAAAGTAATGGCATTGGGAGCTTCTCATCTGGTGTATATTTCCTGTAATCCGTCTACTCAGGCACGTGATACGGAGACTCTGGAACAAGGTGGTTACAAATTGACCAAATTATCCTTGGTAGATCAATTCCCGCATACCAGCCACATTGAGGCAATAGCAGTTTACGAGAAAACCACAGGAGGAGAATAATATTTTGTTTCCCACAAATGCACAAATTTTAGCTCGGCTAATGCTTACGCTGAAGCTTTAGCATAGGCGCACCGCACTCGCTTTAGAATTGAGTGAGAGGCGACTGGTAAGCGCCTCCATTTATTTGCGCATTTGTGGGAAGAAAAAGAAATGGATTACGGGTACTATAAACTAGATTCTCGAATTTGATGAATAACAATAGCTCCTGTGCTATGTTTTTCAATGTCAGACATGTTTTTCATTTAGTGGAATATTATTAATCAGTAAACAAACGGAATCACCGCCTTTCGGTCTTCCGGGTAATCCTCAAAGTTTTGCTTATACCATCTGTGATTCGCCAGTGCTCTCGGGAATAAATTGCAGAAGGTGAAAAATGCGAAGCAAAATGCCGGAAGATTCCAGCAAAGAATTGCAAAGCCGATCCATTCAACCAATTCTCCACCCAAATTTGGTGCTGAAATGTAATTAAAAGGTCCTCCGTAAGGAATTTTATACCCGTCGTTCGAATTTGCTCTTAAACCGATCAAAATGGTATCCGAATAGATATTGGTAAACATCCCGAATACAAATAATCCTGTTCCGAGAATGAATTGCCAGGAAGTAAACCAGTCGTTCGTGTAGGAAGAAAAATGAGACAGGTAATACCCGATCAAAAAACCATTTGCCAAATTGTGGAACATCGCCATTCCGACAATACTCAAAGGAATTTGTTTTCCCTTTGTACGTGTTCTGAACGGATAAATAAAGCTTCTGTTAACATAATGAGCGGTAAACAGTCCTGCGATTGTCCAGTCGACGACTGAAAGGGATTTCGGTCCTGAAAGAATAAAGTAATACAAGACAAGGAGTACAAAGCTTTCCATAATTACCCAACCCCAGCGATTATCCATGGTCGGACCCCATTTTGAAGAGGTGAATTTTGTAGCCGTCCGCGAAATGTGTTCCAATAAAATA
>CBFGPJ010000702.1:0-1640 GCA_965650615.1 uncultured Fluviicola sp.
CTGTTCAGTTGAATTACCTGGATACTTTACTCGACTTACCCTGGAATGAATATTCAACAGATAATCTGGACTTGAAACGCGCTGCAAAAATCCTGGAACGTGATCATTTCGGATTGGAAAAAGTGAAAGAACGCATTTTGGAATACCTGGCAGTTTTGAAACTGAAAGGCGATATGAAATCTCCAATTTTATGTTTTTACGGTCCTCCGGGGGTTGGAAAAACGTCTTTGGGTAAATCGGTTGCTGAAGCCCTGGGCCGTAAATATGTACGTATGTCTTTGGGTGGTGTTCACGACGAAGCTGAAATCCGCGGACACAGAAAAACCTATATCGGAGCTATGCCGGGTCGTGTGATGCAGCATTTGAAAAAAGCAGGTTCTGCGAATCCGGTTTTTGTATTGGATGAGATCGATAAGTTGGGGAAAAGCAATCATGGAGATCCTTCTTCTGCTTTGCTTGAAGTGCTTGATCCGGAACAAAATGCGGCATTTTATGATAACTACGTAGAAACGGAATTCGATCTTTCCAAGGTGATGTTCATTGCTACGGCAAACAGTTTGTCTACAATCCAGGGCCCATTATTGGACCGAATGGAAATCATTGAAGTAAACGGTTACACCATTGAGGAAAAGATTGAGATCGCGAAAAAACATTTGCTGCCAAAACAATTGGAAGCACACGGGATTTCTAAAAAAGACCTGAGCGTAGACCGCAAAACACTGGAACGCATCATTGAGAATTATACCAATGAGTCGGGAGTACGTGGTTTAGATAAAAAACTGGCGAAACTGGCACGTCACAGAGCTAAACAAGTTGCTTTGGAGGAAACATTCTCCGAAAAGATTGAAATCGACGAATTGCCGGGCATTCTGGGTGCCGGCCGTGAAAAAACAAAATACGATAATAACGATGTTCCGGGAGTAGTAACAGGTTTGGCCTGGACAAGTGTAGGTGGTGACATCCTGTTCATTGAGTCTTCTTTGACGAAAGGAAAAGGCAAGTTGACCTTGACCGGAAACCTGGGAGATGTTATGAAAGAATCCGCAGTGATTGCGTTGGAATTCTTAAAGGCACATAGCCATTGGCTGGATTTGGAACAGGAATTATTCGACGAGAAAAATGTCCACATTCACGTTCCGGAAGGAGCAACTCCAAAAGACGGACCAAGTGCGGGAATCACTATGTTGACTTCACTTGCGAGTTCTTTCTCGGGAAGAAAAGTGAAGAAGAACCTGGCAATGACCGGTGAAATCACCTTGCGCGGGGAAGTACTGCCGGTTGGCGGGATCAAAGAAAAGATCCTTGCTGCCAAGCGTGCAAATATCAAAGAGATCATTTTATGTGAGCGCAACCGCAAAGACGTGGAAGAGATCACTGCCGATTACGTAAAAGGATTGAAATTCCATTACGTGAAAAAGATGAAAGAGGTACTTGATTTGGCTTTGGAGAAAAAAGGAAAATAAGAAAAAGCGAAGCTTTTGAAGACCAAATTATGACAAACGTTAGTGCGGAAATAATTTGGGACAGGCGAAGCTTTTGAAGACCAAATTATGACAAACGTTAGTGCGGAAATAATTTGGGACAGGCGAAGCTTTTGAAGACCAAATTATGACAAACGTTAGTGCGGAAATAATTTGGGA
>CBFGPJ010000703.1:0-1604 GCA_965650615.1 uncultured Fluviicola sp.
AGACTACATTTGATCACTCGTAAACACGTGAAGTGGAATTATAAAAAATCTCCCATTTTAAGTCATTATTTAAATGACTATAAATTAAGCCGACCAAATGAGATTCTTGTTCCACCCAAGCCAATGGAAAGAGGAACAATTACAGCAAAAGAATTGACACAGGCAACAACCACTGACGAATGCATCGAATTAATAGCACATTGGGCTGATGAAGTTTATCAAACCTGGAAATCAAGCCATTTGTTGATTTCAGCAATTGCTGATGGCTTTTTAGCCCAAAAAAGAGATTGAACCTATTGAAATTATTTCCGCACTAATCCGTCAGCTGACGGATCGTAACTCAGTCTTCAAAAGCTATCGCTTTTTCTTCCTATATTTGCTTCCATGAAAGCAGAAATTAAAGCAGTTATCGATGCGATGAGTAAGCGTTTTACTTCGCATCCGTGGCATGGGATCGAGATTGGTGAAAAGCAACCGGCGATCGTAAATGCCTTTATTGAGATCATTCCGGCGGATTCAATCAAATATGAGATTCACAAGCCATCCGGTTATATCATGGTTGACAGACCTCAGAAATTGTCGAATCACATGCCTTGTTTGTATGGATTCGTTCCTCAAACTTATTGTGGTGACGAAATAGCTGCTTTCTCTAATGAAAAAACCGGAAGAACGGATATCGTTGGTGATGGTGACCCATTGGATATTTGTGTGCTTTCAGAACGCTCTTTCAACCAGGGAAATATTCTGTGTGATGCAAAAGTAATCGGTGGTTTCCGCATGCTTGACGGTGGTGAAGCAGACGACAAAATTATTGCGGTGCTAAAAGGCGATCAGGCTTACGGAGCAATTGAAGATATTTCAGAGATGCCTAAAATGGTAATTGACCGCGTTCGTCACTTCTTCCTTACATATAAAGATTTGGATGGAGGCGCTAAAAATGTTGAGATCACACACGTTTACGGAAAGGAAGAAGCTTTTGAAGTAATCAAAAGATCACATAACGATTATAATAACAAATATGGAAATGCCAACGAAGAACTGGCTTCCGCTTTAGAGAAATTGTTGGGTTAATCCCAACTTTTTTTTGTCCTGTTAATTTAAACAATAACAATATGAAACAATTATTCACGACCGTAATTTTAGCAATTGGATTCAGTACTTTATCGAATGCCCAATTAGCACCACAAGCCAGTCCGATGTGTAAACTGGAGCAAACAGTAGGTCTTACGGATCTTTCTGTTCATTATTCCCGTCCAAGTAAAAAAGGACGTGTGATTTTCGGTGATGTGGTTCCTTTCGGAGAAGTTTGGAGAACCGGTGCAAACGAAAACACGAAGTTTACCAATTCAGATGTATTGATCTTCGGGAAAGATACGTTGAAGCCGGGAACCTATGCGCTTTACACAAAGCCTACAAAAGAATCCTGGGATTTGATCTTCTACACAGATGTAACAAACTGGGGGACACCTCAAAGTTGGGATGATAAAAAAGTGGCGTTGAAAGTTTCCGCAAAGCCAACGGTATTGAAAGATGTTGTTGAAACGTTTACGATTTCAGTTGATGGATTAGAGTCTGTAAACGGTGGTACGCTAACCATGAAATGG
>CBFGPJ010000704.1:0-1594 GCA_965650615.1 uncultured Fluviicola sp.
AGAATTTCAATATTCTGAATATCCAGGTTATTGGTCGGTTCATCCAGCATAAGCACATCCGGAGCATTGTTTGTGATGGTAAGACAACACAAAAGCAGGCGCATGCGTTCTCCGCCACTGAGTTTCTCACACGATTTATCCCAGGTTTCTTTCCCGAAGAGAAACCGGTTCAGGCGAATTTTAACTTCATGTTCCAATAACGAATTCGTATTGAAAGATAGTGCCTGTTCATAAACGGTGAGTCTTTGATTAATCAATGAATAATCCTGGTCGATGGTTACAATGGAACAAGGTGTACGTTGAATGTTTCCTTTTTCCGGTTCCAATTCTCCCAGAAGGGTTTTCAATAAACTGGTTTTTCCCGAACCGTTAGGTCCGTGAATGGAAACGCGTTCGCCACTGTTAACCTGGAAGTTTAAGGGATTTTTCCAAAGCGGGGTTTCTCCGAATTGGATCATTAGATCGGTTGCTTTAAACAACAGTTTTCCCTTGGGAAATGAGGTTCGTTCGAAGCCGAATTGGATTTGATCAGCTTCCGGCAATTTAGAACGGACTTGCTGCAAATTCGTTGAAATCCCTTCAATTTTATCGGAATGCATGCTTTTTGTTTTTGCGCTACTTTTTTCCGCATTGTTTTTCAGGGTATTCATCATAATTCGGGCTACACCTGCCTTGTCCTGCTTTTGCTTCCCGCGTGAATCCAGTTTTTGCTTTCGTTCTAACGTTTCCCGCTCTTTTTCCCTGGCTTTTTTGAGACTTTTCTCTACATGCTGTAATTCATTTTGGAGAGCTTGCTGTTCGATGGCTTTTTGTTCGGTATAAAAATCGTAGTTACCACCATAAACCCGGATCCCGGTTGGTGTTAATTCACACATGGTATCCAGTAGCCGGAGTAATTTCCGGTCGTGGCTCACAACAAGCAGGGTAGAAGATGTATTTCGTACAAAATCATACAGTTGTGCTCTGCTTGTTTGGTCCAAATGATTGGTAGGTTCATCCATCAGGATTAATTCCGGTTGATGGATCGAAATCCCGGCAAGAAAAACCTTCGTTTTTTGTCCGCCACTGAGCGATCCCAGTGTTTGATCCAGGTCAAGTTCCTGCAAGTTCCATTGCTGAAGTGCCGATTCACATCGCTCTTCAATGGTCCAGTCGTCATTTAATGTTTCCAAGTTTTTATCCGAGACCTTTCCTTCCAGGATTTCCCTGAAAGCACGGAGTTTGTCTTCGATCCGGATTGCTTGTGCAATAGAAAGCGCATCGTATTGACCGAATTGCTGCGGAACAAAATAAGGTTTCGTCCGAACAGATAATTGTCCGGAAGTGGGATTCAATTGCCCGTCGATTAATTTCAACAGGGTAGACTTACCGGATCCATTGTTTCCGATTAGTGCTGTTTTACAATGATTTTGGACAGTCAGATTGAGATTTTCAAACAACCGGTCCTTATTGGGATGTTGATAAGATATATTTTGAAGAAGAACCATGATTTCTTTCTGTGTGATGAACAAATCGGGTAAACAACTCTTGGTTTACCATCCTGTTTAGAAAGAAATTGCTTTTTACATGGAGGAATTTTTAATTCGGTTACAAA
>CBFGPJ010000705.1:0-1583 GCA_965650615.1 uncultured Fluviicola sp.
GCTTTATCTCATTTTAAAAAAGGGACATTCTCATTGTGCCTCCTTGATATCATGTTGCCTAATATCGATGGGTATACAATTGCCAATGAGATCAGGCTCATTGATCCGGACCTCCCGATCATTTTTATTACGGCAAAAGCGCTGAAGGAAGATAAACTAAAAGCTTACCAGATCGGGGCGGACGATTACATCGTAAAACCTTTCGACGAAGATGAACTGATATGGAAAATCAGAGCATTTGTAAAACGTGTACCCATTCAAACAAAATCAGTTATTCATCCGATCTCCGTTGGCTGCTACATATTTGACTACGAGAACCTCAGTTTAAATGATGGAAAGCACACACAAAGAATCACATCAAAAGAAGCAGATTTGTTGTTATTCCTGGTGAGAAACAAAAACAAACTGATGAAACGGGAAGAAATTCTGCTCGAAATATGGGGCCAAAATGATTACTTCATGGGAAGGAGTCTGGACGTGTTTATTACCAAGCTCCGAAAATACCTGAAGGCTGATCCGCATATCAAAATAGAAAACGTGTTCAACGTTGGTTTTATTTTCAAGGTTAATTAAGGATTCTCTGAGAGAAAACACTAAGTTTTTGATCTATTCTGAACTCAAGCCGCTCCACTCCTGCCCTCGACAATAGTCGGACAAACTGCCTTTACGGGATTCTCCGATAGATTTAATGGCTACTTTGCCATTCATGCTATAACTTCAGAACTATGTTTAAGAGAACTAAATTACTTGGCTTCCTTTTGCTAATGCATGCGGGAAGTTTGCTCGGGCAATCAAGTCCTTACGGGACAGGATCGATTTTCAACCAGGTATTGGGAAACCTGCAGGATAACTCGGTAATTTTCGAGTCGAATACCGGGTTGGGAAACAATGGTTTCTTCCCGGATCCCTCAGCCATCCTGCCAAATGCCACCTTCGACATTTATGTACCCACAACGTATGACGGTTCCGAACCATATGGATTGATTACCTATATTTCTTCCGTAAATGACGGCGGAATAAAACCGGAATGGATCCCCGTACTGGAATCACACAAACTGATCCTGGTTGCGGGAGATAACATCGGGAATTCCCAACAGCTCGACATCCGGATGGGTACCGCATGGGCAGCGGTTTACCGGATGAAGGAACTCTTCAACATCGATACCAGCCGCATTTATTCCTCGGGGCAGTCGGGCGGCGCAAGAATGGCACAAACGCTGGCCTACATTTACCCGGAATGGATTTCCGGAACTGTGCCGATTTGCGGATCGTCCTATCCTACGGAAGTGGCACAGGATTATGAAACACAGGATCCGGACGGGCATTATGAGGTCATTTTTGATTTTTACCAAAGTGAAATAGATTATATCAAAGGATTCGGTCAGCGTTTCGGGATCATGACCTCGTTTAATGATTACCGCGAGGGCGATATCATGAATATTTATTACAATGGATTCGAACAGAACGGATTTGCCGGGAAATTCCTGGAAACAGCCGGAAACCATTGTGCAACAACCACAGCACACTTTCTGGATGCCATCAACTTTGTGGACGTGATGCACCACCAGTTCCGCAGCTACGGT
>CBFGPJ010000706.1:0-1578 GCA_965650615.1 uncultured Fluviicola sp.
AAACTCTGACCGGTCTTGTTCGCACAGGTCTTGATTTTGATTTGGGACTTACAATTTGTCCGAATGTTACGGAGCACAGGAAAAGGAATACAAAAAAGGTGATGTTTTTCATTGGTTAATTAGAAAAGTGCAAAAGTACTGATTTATGGTTGAAATCAAAGTTTATATACCGTCCAATCTTCGGTATTCATAACAATGGTTAGAGGCAGATACAGATCACCTCCGAGATAACGTTTTAATACAACAATGTATTTGCATCCCTTTTGTTGGATATCTTTCCGGAACGCCTCGTTCAATAATTCGTCATTACTCGCCACCCAACCTTTGCGATGCGCAAAATAGATCGCTGTAGGATTGTCTGTTGTGTTTACTGCAATCAGATCGGCCCGTTTAGAAAAACCGTCAAGATGGGACTCCAGCTTTACAAAGGCCAGTTCATGTTCTTTTAATCGGAAATCATGTAACTGATTCAACGTACCTTCCAACATGATCACTGTAAGGACGATTATCTGTACCGGCTTTTTTTGAATAACGGCAATTCCATAACCCGCTGTCAAAGCCATAATCGGAACGAAGGGAATGATGTAGTACGAGTGATGTGTGAAAGTAAAACCGGCTTTTAATGCGACGATCAAAAATGCTGAAAAACCAAGGCATAAAATCCAAAGTAAGCGCATGTTCTTCCTTTTGAAGGCAAAGAATAAGCCAACAAGGAACATCCCGAATCCTGTAAACTTTAAAGCCGCATCATAGAAATGCTTTAAGCCGTCTCCCATGTGCGCAACCAATTCTTTTGCTCCTATACTGATCGGTTTTCCCATGAAGAAATGCCAGAATTCATATTTTTCTACCAGGTAAGGAACCCAACTGAAATACCACCAGGCAATTGGAGCCAGTAGAATTCCCGATACAATTAAAAATACGATCTTGAGATGGATAGCTACCTGTCTGTTGAAGATGAAAAAAGCATAAAGTATGAGTAAAAATCCTGCAGGTAATTTCGCGAGTACTCCCAAAAGTGTAAAACATGCAAAAAAGACCAGGTGCAGCCATCTTCGTTTCTTTTCTTCAAAATAGCAAGCCCCATAATAAAAGCCGATAATGACCAATGAAGTCGCAAAGGTATCTGGCATGATTTTTCTGCTATAAGCAAACCAAATGGATACCAATAGAACAATCGACGCATTGAAAGCTGCTTGCTGACTGAAATACCGTTTCAAGAGTCGGAAGAAAAACCAAATTCCGAGACTGCTGATGAGCAGGTTGACCAATCGTCCGTACCAGTGCTGGTAACCGAATACTTCCGAAACCAGGTAGTCGATGTAATTCAGGAGTGGAAACTCCATTCCGGTGATTCCGGTTTTTTCTCCTGCAAAGTCAATGCGTGGATAAAGAATATTCGCCGATCCTTCATAGAAATTACGTGTAACCATCGTGCCGGTGGTTTGTCGCCAGTTGTGTGCAACCCCCAGTGGCGGATTTGCAATCCCATACATACGGATCAGGAAGAAAAGGATGATCCAGAATCGGATGTCTTTAAAAATGGGAAGTGCGAAGAATGATCTCACAGGTTTTCTT
>CBFGPJ010000707.1:0-1574 GCA_965650615.1 uncultured Fluviicola sp.
AAAATACCATTTGTAGCGAAAGTACTGTCAGGAGTTCCGTCCGCTTTTAGTTTAAGAATTACCCTGTGTGCAGAGCTAGACCCTCCGGACAAAATGATTTTCCCATCGGATAATTCCTGGGCTTTTGACAGCATTTCAAATGCATTTGTGTTAGTATCACTGTCAATAGATACAATCCCATTCTGCCCGAAAGAAGTAATCAAATCTCCGGAAGCGTTGGTTTTAATACAAGATAATTTAGCCCCTGAAGAACCCGTAGCATTCGTCCCATATGTTAAAATTGAACCGTCTGCCAGGGAAATAGCTCCACGGTTAAAGAAAAAGAACGTACTGAGGTCGCTTATTGCACGAATCCCATTGGTCCCGAAAGAGGTGTCAAGAGTTCCTCCTGTAGTCAGTTTGGTGTAATAGGAAATGCCATCTGCATAGCTTACCAAAAGCAATGACTGGTCACTTTGTACGATGACTGAGTTGAACTCACTTTGGTTATAATTTGTTTCGATAAAAATTCCGTTGGTTGCAAAACTGGAGTCGATAATTCCGTTCGGGTGATAACGTACAACGAATGCGTAAAGAATCGGAATTCCCGGTGCGGACTCTAAACCGGTGTCGGTTGATCCGACAACAAGTATTTTTCCGTCATTTTGTAATTGTACATCGTGAATATCAATACCAACCTGAATAGCAGTAAGTGCAATTCCACTTGTTCCGAACGTCATATCTTGCGTGCCGATCGCGTCATGTTTTGTCAGCACCAGGTTGGATCCGCCTGGTACGAATTTACGTCCTGCGCTGATAATGCTGCCATCCGGATTCAAAACAACTTTGCTTACTATCGAAGTATTTTCGACATAGGTAAATCCGTCATAACCGAAACCTCCGTTCAAAAGAATGTTTTGGGCAGAAGCAGATAAACAACAGAAAAAAGTAATCGAAGTAATAATGGCTCTCATAAATCAAAGGTTTGTGTTATAAGAGTCCAAACGAGATCGGATTTGTTTTGGTTGGGAATAAATAAAAAAATCCCGTCCCGGTTTAGCCGGGACGGGATTTTATTTTAAATCGAAAACTGCACTAACGCATGTTTAATATCGATCAGCCACGGCTGATCTCTTACTCAAACAATGCTTTATCAACTTCTCCGTTGAACTCAATTGTGTTTACAACTCCGGAAAGAGTCATTTCACCCATCACCTGAGTTAATTTGTGTGCAAACAAGAAACCGTTCACATCCTTGTAATCATCATACATGATTGTGGATTCCATTGTTTCTTCACCTTGTTTGGTGATAGAAACCGTTTTGAACTTCAGGTTCGTAGCTGCATCAAAGTAATCGAAGGATTCTTTTTCACCATCGTTCGTTGTAAGAACATAATAGTCTTTTCCTGCGATTGTTTCAATTCCTTTGATCTCGTATTTCATTCCGGAAGTTTTGTATGTTGCTTCAGGGAAAAGTCCTTCACTTTTCTTTTTAGCAGCTAACTCTTCAGCTGTCATTGCTTTCTTACCGGTTTGCATGTTCATTTCGGAACCTTTTGTTCCGTCATAATTGGAACTTTGGAAAACCATTCCCT
>CBFGPJ010000708.1:0-1572 GCA_965650615.1 uncultured Fluviicola sp.
AACATTACCTGTTTGAGGGTTGAAAAACCAATCCGTCGGACCTTTTCCAGTCGGATCAATCAAAGAAATAGGATTCCCCATCACATAATTATACGTACTCCAAGCAGGATATTGGTCAGCCCATGGGTCAGTTGATAAGAATCTAGCAACGTCTGAGTCGTAATACCTAGCCCCCCTATAATCCAAACCGGTTTCTTTGTCTCTTTCGTGTTGTGTGGTCAGGTATCGATCTCCTGCACCGTTATCGTATTCTCTTAAAATTTTTCCATAAGAATAGTAATCCATCGCATTAACGATCAATGGAACATCACTGGAATCTACCATAAAAGCAACGCGGGTGTTTCCCAAGTGATCGTACAGGAAGTAGGTTGCTTCATCCGGCTGAACCTTTTGATCGGTTGTATTTATAGGGAGAACACGTGCAACACGATCGGTACCATACACAAAGTATTCGGTATTGGATGTAGTTGTACTTGTACTATCCGTAGTTACGAATTTCACAATACTTAAATCCCTTCCCAATGCGTCTTTGATATACATCTCTTGTGTGGTTTGAGCTAAAGTTACTACTTTTTTGGAAATTCGCTGATCACCGCCATCGTATAAATAATAGGAATTGTAGGTTTCCGAGGGTGTTACCTGGGTAACACGATACGGATAAGAGCCTCGTATATAAGCTGTCGCATCGATATCCCGGTAATCGTCCGTGAGTAAATTTCCGTTGGCATCGTAAGTGTAATTGCGCGCTGTTGCAGCAACCAGGTCTTCTACTTTCGTCAAATGATTGGTCCCATTGGCATAGGTGTAAGTGAAGTAATCCAAAGCAGATCCTATATTCGAAACAGCTCCGGGTTTTGCCTTGTATTGCCCGATTATATTCCCGATCTTATCATACCCCCAACTTTCATCCCCGATTAAAAAGGATTCTGCCGGATTCAGGTTACTTGAATTCGCAAACTGCGCATCAATAAAATCTCCTACCAGGGCATCCACTACCACCAATCGATTAATCCGGTCGTATTCGTACCCGTTAACTGTTTCTTTTGAGAACAAGGGAATGGAAGAATTGTTTACAGTTGCGAAGTCATACTTCATTTTCGTTCCTTTTACGTTTCCATTATAGGCATTTGATTGAGCTACAGCCATACTGTTGTAAGTAGGGATAATCGCGTCATCGTAATACAACTGTTCATTGAACAAAGTACTTCCTATTTGGGTCAAACGATCCCGATCATCATAGGTATAGGAAATCATTTGGGCAGGGGTTGTCGTTTCCCCATTAAAACGTTTGGTAGCAATTGTGCCACGTGCATCGTCATATACATACGAACAGATCAAGGTAGCATTCGTACTCAGGGATACATCGTTTTGAGCAGCAAAGACTTTTTGTAAGCGGTTCAATTGATCGTAGTCATAGAAATACTTCATTTCTACCGAACCATCACTTCCCATATCCAGTTTTTGCTCCAATAAGGACCCTCTGAAATTGTAAAGCGGATAGTTAATCGTCGCTTTTACCAAAAATTGGTCATTTGTGGCACTATTTGAAGGGTGTTGGATAATCACTTGAGA
>CBFGPJ010000709.1:0-1571 GCA_965650615.1 uncultured Fluviicola sp.
TTTGGTTGGTGCCGAACTGGAAATGATCAACATGCCGAATCGTGAACAAATGCTGAAACACGCTTTGGACAAGATTAAGGACCAATATGATTTCATTATTATCGACTGTTCACCATCCCTTGGATTGATTACTGTAAACGCTCTAACCGCAGCGGATTCCGTAATGGTACCGGTTCAGTGCGAGTATTTCGCATTGGAAGGATTGGGTAAATTATTGAATACGATCAAAATTATTCAAGGGCGCCTGAACCCGGAATTGGAAATCGAAGGAATCGTTCTAACCATGTATGACACCCGTTTGCGTTTGGCGAACCAAGTCGTGGAAGAAGTTAAAACACACTTCCAGGATCTGGTTTTCGATACGGTGATTCACCGGAACACGAAATTAGGTGAAGCTCCAAGTTTCGGGGAAACAATCGTCATGCACGAGGCTACCAGCAAAGGCGCTATCAATTATCTGAATTTCGCCCGAGAAATTCTTCAACGAAACGATTTGACAAAAATCGGTAATAACGACAAACAATTTCAAGTAGGAAATGACATCTAATCCGAAAAAACGTTCAGCTTTAGGAAAAGGATTGGGAGCTTTATTGGAAAGTTCTTCATCAGATATTACAACAACTGCACCTGCAGCTCCAACAGCCAGTACAGGCGGCGTAGCCCTGATCCCTATCGGTTCAATTGAAGCAAATCCATTCAACCCGCGTACGAATTTCGAGAAGGACGCATTGACCGAGTTGAAAGACTCCATTGCAATTCACGGAATCATCCAGCCTTTAACGGTACGAAAACTGGGCAAGGATAAATACCAGTTGATTTCCGGGGAAAGACGTTTCAGAGCTTCACAATTGGCAGGATTGGAAGAAGTTCCTGCATATATCCGTGTAGCGAATGATCAGTCCATGCTTGAAATGGCCTTGGTTGAAAACATTCAACGGGAAGACCTGAATGCAATCGAAGTTGCTCTCTCCTACCAGCGATTGATTGATGAGATCGGTTTGACACAGGACCAATTGTCGCAGAAAATATCAAAAGGAAGAACCAGCATTACCAATCATCTGCGTTTATTGAAACTTCCTGCTGAAATTCAATTGGGTGTTCGGGACAACCTTATTTCAATGGGACATGCACGTGCATTGGTATCTTCAGGAGATGAAAACCGTCAGCTGGATCTATACAGACAAATTATCGATTTCCAGCTTTCAGTTCGTGAGATTGAAGAATTGATCCGTACAAATACTTCCCGTACGAGTGAGGAAACTCCAAACGCACCGAAAACAGCTTCTGCTCCTGAATTATCGACTATTCAAGAGGTGTTCAAAAACCATTTGAGTGACCGTATTTCTTCGAAGGTGGAAATTAAAAAGACGCATTCCGGAAGTGGTAAGATCCTGATTAATTTCTCATCGGAAGTGGATTTAAATCGAATTATCGAATTACTGAACAAAACGAAATAATGCACAAGTTCCTTGGCGTTTTCATTTTTGTATGGTTTTCACTTCATGTAAACGCCCAGGATTCTCTTGCTGTTGCTCCTGTTCCGGATAGCGTTAAAACACATTTATGGAAAA
>CBFGPJ010000710.1:0-1558 GCA_965650615.1 uncultured Fluviicola sp.
TTTCCTATTTCCATGACGCAAAATTAATTACCGTGGTATTATTTACAAAATTTAACTCGTTAAAAATACTTATTAATTTGAGTTAATGATAAAACCAGAAAAAACTCTCTTTCGTTAGCTTTCCTTCGAATGTAAATTCAATGCGGTGTTTTCCGGGAAGCAGGTGAACAAAATTTTGTTCCATCAATACTTTTCCGTCTTTTGAAGTAAACCAGAAATCCTTCAGAATCGTTTCGTTCTGGATCATTACAACTCCTTTCCCAGTGGCAGGATCCAATGATTCAACTGTTACTACCGGCTCACTAATCGTTACCGGTTTTTCAGGCAATAAATCATGAATAAACAGGCGTTCACAAGTTTTTCCGGTTTCATCTTTCCATTGAAAATTAATTGCAAAATCTTTTCCTTTGAATCTGTTTAATTCCTGCGGGAACAGTTCCACTGAGTGCGGATAAGCGATCGTTTGGTGACATTTGAAGCTTTCGAGCAATTTCCCCTGAAAATCATACACCTGGGCGTTAATTTCACATAAAAACCCCGTTGGAATATCCGAAATAAGCACATATTTCTCTTTTCCCAGTGTATCGATTTTAGCAGCAATCGTCACATCTTTGAAATCGTTTTTCACCTGGTATTGCAGTGCTTTCCATCTTCCATAATAATCCATACTACTCCAGGTCGGAGCAGGCCAGCAGTCATTAAACTGCCAGTAAAGTGTTCCGGCACATCTTGGAAAGGTCGTACGGTGCGCAATAACAGCTATCCCAACCGCTTTTGCCTGTGTAAGCTGGGAAAAATAAACGAAACGCTGAAAATCTGCTGTTTTACCATAAAGCAAGTCGGAATGTTTTGCGATCATATTGTTTCCAACATAGCTTTTCTGACGCAATTTCATTAAAGGGCTATCCAATTGCCAATCGGCAGGCTTACTGAATGAAGACAAGGTGGCCAATTCAGGAAAAGATTGAAAACCGTATTCTGCATTGAACCGACCCGATTTTCTGCCAAAATCCTCTATCGGATCTGTTCCATGCCAAACTCCCCAATAATGCTGAGTTCCATCGTTATAAAATTTATCATTTCCCCAATTGCTTAAAGGGGAAGTATGTTCATAAGGAATTTTGGTAAACGCATGGATGGTTTGAGGGATCAATTCTTTGAACAGTTTCTGGTAATATGAACTGATCAACACCTCATCTTTCTTTGATAAATTGTACTCTTTTTGAAAGTCCCAATTTTTCCAGGCTACATCTACTTCATTATTCCCGTTAAACAAGGTCAATGAAGCATGAGAAGCCAACCTGGGGATTTGTTGCGTCAATTCTGTTTTTACATTTGCCAGAAACTCATCTGTTCCAGGGTACATGGCGCAGGCAAACATAAAATCCTCCCAAACCATTAATCCACCTTCATCACAGGCTTCCAAGAATGATTCACGCGGGTAAAATCCTCCACCCCAGATACGCACCATGTTGAAATTGCAATCCAACATAGTTTGAACGGCATTTTTTAATTTTTCATCCGTAATCCGGGCAGGAAAAATATCATCCGGGATGTA
>CBFGPJ010000711.1:0-1553 GCA_965650615.1 uncultured Fluviicola sp.
CGCGCACAGCGAAAAGAACTGCTAAAAAGAGAAGTAGAATGAGAAACAGAATGAAGGAACTTCCTCATTCTCAATTCTAATTTCCGGTGTTTTTGAACCGAATTACAACTTGGTTGTATCCCTTCAAAACGCCAAGTTATGAAATCGATCCTTATTACATTTGTTAGCTTCGTAGCGGGAATTCATTTCTCACAAGCTCAACCCGTTCATCCGAGTGATGAATCCAGAAAAATTCAAATTGCGATCCTGTTCGATACTTCCGGAAGTATGGATGGTTTGATCGAACAAGCGAAATCCACCATCTGGAAAATTGTCAACATGGCCTCCAAAATGTCGGACAAAGGAAAAACGCCCCAACTGGAAATCGCTTTGTACGATTATGGAAACGACGAGATCAAAACTCCAAACTGGATCCGTAAACGCACGGACCTGATTGCAGACCTGGATTCAATCTCCGGACAGCTTTTCTCCCTTCACACCAATGGCGGTTCGGAATATTGTGCGGCCGTAATCGAATCTTCTATCAATGATTTAAAATGGTCAACTAATCCAGGTGATTTACGCTTGATTTACATTGCCGGAAACGAGCCTTTCAACCAGGGGCCTATTGACTACAAGAAAATCCTGAAAATCGCTGCAGGCAAAGACATTATTGTAAATACAATTTACTGCGGACCTTACGAACAGGGAGTGAAAGAATTCTGGTACGACGGAGCACTTCAAACACAGGGTTCGTATTTCAATATCAATTCGAATGAAGAAATCAGACACATTGATACACCTTATGATAAGGAAATCATTACAGTCAATGATTCTTTAAATAAAACATACATCGGTTACGGGAAAGAAGGAGATTACCGTTCCAACAAACAGGCTGAGGAAGATCAAAATGCCAGCTCAAAAGGATACGCTGTTATGAGTGAACGTGCTGCTGCCAAATCCAAAAAGAATTATAAAAATGCGAACTGGGATTTAATTGATGGTATTGAGCAAGGGAACGTGAACCTGGATAGTATCCGTGTTGAAGATCTGCCTGCTGAGTTAAAAGGAAAATCCAAAGAGGAACAAACCAGGTATATAGAGAACAAAAAAGCAGATCGAACCAGGTATCAGAATAAAATCGGAGAACTTTCCAAAAAAAGGGAAGAATATATCGCAGAAGAAATGAAGAAAATCAATGAATCGGATGCGAAAAAAGACCTTGGATCAGCAATCATTGAATCGTTAGTTGCTACCGCTCAAAAAACAGGATTCACGGTTGAATAAGAGGAAGAGCCCTTGAAGAAATTCAGGGGCTTTTTTTTTATTAACCACAAGGTACACCAGGCACACGAAGATTGCTGGATGAATTATTGACTTCGCGAGCTAAGTTACAGCAACTTTATTGCTTTTTTATTACAAAAAACAAGCAGTAAAAAAACATTTGTCGATTGAATTTTAACCACACGACATAATTGACGACTGAGCTAGTGAATCCAATATTAATTAATCTTGAAGCTAAGTAATAACAAAAACTTCGTGCGCTTCGTGCCTTTGTGGTAATCCTTCAAAAG
>CBFGPJ010000712.1:0-1552 GCA_965650615.1 uncultured Fluviicola sp.
CAGCTTTTAAAATACATACTGCACTTGGTCCAGGTTTATTGGAGTCGGTATATGAAGCTGCTTTGGTTTATGAATTAAGAAAAGAAGGATTTGATGTCAAGGTTCAAGTCGGAGTTCCAATGATCTATGAAGAGATTATGATGGAAGTTGGCTTTCGATTGGATGTATTAGTCAATGATTTGGTTGTTATTGAAATAAAATCTGTTGAAAGCCTTATGGATGTTCATTATAAGCAGGTCTTAACATATCTTAAATTAACAAATAAGAAGCTTGGGCTGTTAATAAACTTCAATTCTTATCCCTTAAGGGATTCTATACACCGAATAGTAAATAACTTATAAAACTCTGCGAGTCACTGCGGTTTGCTTAGCGATCTCTGCGAGAAAGAATAAAATGGACTTCAAAGAATTATTCAATACAACAAACTGGGACGAAATAAAGTCTTCCATCTACAGCAAAACCGCTGCAGATGTGGAGCGTGCCTTAGCTTCCAAAAAACGAAATCTGGAGGATTTTAAAGCACTTATTTCGCCCGCTGCCGAACCGTACCTGGAACAGATGGCACAAGAAAGCAATGCCTTGACCCAAAAACGTTTTGGAAAGACCATTCAGCTCTATACACCGATGTATCTGAGCAATGAATGCAACAATATTTGTACCTATTGTGGCTTTAGCTTCGATAATAAAATCCGTCGCAAAACATTAACGGATGAAGAGATCTTAAAGGAAGTAGCTTATTTGAAAGAACGTGGTTTCAATCATATTTTACTGGTTACCGGTGAGGCAAATCACACGGTTCATGTTCCGTATTTTAAACGGGTAATGGATTTGATCCGGAATGAGTTTGCAAATATTTCCATTGAGGTTCAGCCTTTGGAAGAAGCAGAATATGGAATTCTGCATGAAGCTGGAGTATATTCGGTATTGGTGTACCAGGAAACATATCACCAGGAAGTTTACAAAGCATATCATCCGAAAGGGAAAAAGTCCAACTTTGAATACCGTTTGGATACACCGGATCGCTGCGGGAGAGCAGGAATTCACAAAATTGGTTTGGGAATTTTATTAGGTTTGGAAGATTGGCGGACCGATTCGTTTTTTTGCGCGATGCATTTAGATTACCTGCAAAAAAGCTACTGGCAGACCAAATATTCGATTTCATTCCCAAGAATGTGCCCGGCAGAGGGAATTATTGAACCCAATGTGATTGTTGGAGACCGCGAATTGGTCCAATTGATCTGTGCGTATCGTTTATTCAATGAGGATGTTGAACTGTCGATTTCCACACGTGAGTCGGAGCATTTTAGAAATCATGTGATTCCTTTGGGAGTAACAACGATGAGCGCCGGTTCGAAAACCAATCCCGGAGGTTATGTGGTGGAGCCGGAATCTTTAGAACAATTCGAGATCTCGGACGAAAGATCTGTTGAAGAAATAGCTCAATTAATCCAAAAACAGGGTTATGAAGCCGTTTGGAAAGATTGGGACAGAAGCTTTCTTTCTTCCCCCTTTGGAGGGGGACAGAGGGGGAGGATTGACGATTTGACTGTTG
>CBFGPJ010000713.1:0-1546 GCA_965650615.1 uncultured Fluviicola sp.
ACGGCGGCCATACGGAATGTCGAAAGACATGGTTATACGTTGAATGATTCACAGAAAAAGCAATTGAAAAATCTGCAACTGAAGATATACCTGATTGCCGGAATAATCGGAGCGTGTGCTGTTATGATTGTGATTTTCCCGTTTCATTTCACCAGCTTACTGGATGCACAGCATTTTGACCTGTTTGGCTACCAATTCGATTTTGAATTGTATTACACCATGTATGCGGTAGCAATGATTTTTCCCGAGATCTGGCTGCTGAATATACTGAATATCTATGCAGTTCGGCGCATTTGTGAGATTTACAGATATCCTTCCACTTCACAGGATGATTACCAGGAGCAAGTAGCGTTGCTGACTGAAGCCGGATTGGAAATGCCTGCCAAGCATATGCAATTATTGGAAATAGATCCGTATGTCGGGCTAACAAAGTTCTCCTATTATGCACTTTTGATCGGTACAAAACTGAAGGCAACGCTTTCAAATGTACTGATGAAATTCCTGGTGCGGCGTCTCCTGGGAAGATATGCACTGCGAATCGTTACAGACCTTATCGGTGTTCCGATTTTTGCTTTCTGGAATGCATGGAGCAGTAGACAGGTAATGAAAGAAGCACAAATGCGTATTGTTGCAACAGCAGCTACGAAAGATTTCATGAACGAATTTTCAGAAGAAGAACTATTGACCGTAAAGCATAACCTGAATAAATTATTCCATTTCGTAGCCCAGCAAAAGCGCCAGTACAATTTTGCGCTGTATTCTTTTATGAAAGAAATGCTGCTGGTCTTTCCGGACCTTTCGTTAAAATATGACAAGGAAGTAAAGATTGATGAGTTATTCGGCCGGGACCCGGAAGAAAACAAGCTCATTGCCCGCTTGCTCATCTTCGGATTGATTGTAGACGGAACACTTTCCGTAAAAGAGCGATTAACGATCCGTAAAATAGCAAAAGAGGAGTGGTTTCCCGTTTCAATTGATGAAATGGAACTGATCCTGAAAGGGTATGTGAATGGAGAAGGGTTAAAGCGATTCTAAGATCGGAATGAGAAACAGAGCGAGAATGAGGATGGAAATATCAGTTAGTTGCTTAGATATTTAGTCATTGCATAAGAATTCTTGATAGTTCATCTGCTTTTTTCAAAAAGGAATTGAAAGTGTCTGTATTAATTGTATTAGAAGCATGAAGTACATCGAGAATAGTAATACATTCGAAAATCGATCCTCTGAAATCACAAAAGAAATGACGTCTATTGGGTTTTGTAAATCTTCCGGAGTTCTCAGGAATGTTAAGGGTGATACTGAAAGATGCCTGAAATGATTCTAAATGAAAACTTTTGTAGACCTCAAGATTCTGAAATTCAAACATAGTAGTGACGATTGTTATTTTAATATACGAATCGTGATCAGAATTACAACACTCCCATTCTGTTTCTCATTCTGAAAGGGCTCCCAACCGTTAAAATTTCACAGGCTTATTGCAATTTTCACTCGCTTTTCTTAATTTGCATCACCCAAAACCCACAACAACAATGAAACGCAAAACTCT
>CBFGPJ010000714.1:0-1545 GCA_965650615.1 uncultured Fluviicola sp.
TACTTGTTTCATTAGATTTAAGTTTTAGGTAACGATAGATTTATTGCGTCTAAAATAATCATTTTGGAATAGAATCCGAATACAAGCAAATACTCACTCTGCTCCTAGATCTTTTGCATCAATGGTTTGATCTGCAGGCTCACGATACTGCAACGCTTGGGTTGTGAAAGGCAAAAAAGGATCGCTCCGGCGATGTCTTTGGCTTCAAGCATCTCTTTATCCTCTACCTTTTTTTTAAGTTCTTCCCCGGAACCTTTCTGCATATCGGTAAGCACAGCTCCGGGTTCGATCAGTGTCACCTGGATATTGTGCGGATTCAATTCTTTGCGCAAGGATGACGAAAATCCACGGATTGCAGCTTTAGCGGCTACATACATAGAACTTCCACCCTCTCTTGCTTCGGCACTCATGGACCCGATATTAACAATGTGTCCGCCGCCAATTTTTTTCATGCGTGTTGCAGCTTCATGTGCGCACATGAGATACCCGTCTACATCTGTACTTAAAAGATACTCACGGTCTTCGTGACTTCCTTCCAAAACGCTCCCATACCCGATCGCGGCATTGTTGATCAGTACATCTATTGACCCGAATTCTTCGTCAAACCGTTTGAATACAGTTACCACGTCTTCTATATCGGACACATCAGCAGCTATCCCGATAAACCTGTTGGTCCCTTTTTTTCGTGGTTCTTTCAAGGTCTTATCCAGTTCTTCCAGAGCTTCATCAAGTTCTTCCCTGTGCCTGCCGAAAATCATCACACGGGCTCCCATAGAAGCCAATAAAACTGCGGTTGCCCGTCCAATTCCTGTAGTTCCTCCTGTGATGAGGATATTTTTGTCTTTTACCGTTACCGGTAAGTAATTTGCCAGCTTTTCCATACTATTCACTTCTCTGTTTTCCATAGAAAAATAAGAATAGCAGCATACTAAAACTTACAAAATCCTGCCTGTGATTTGTAAAATTCTTGGGCTGAAAATCACTTTAAAAATCAGCAATGATCAGTTTCTTCATTCCCATCATTTTTTTGAATGCCCCTGGTTTTTTGCTGAGTTCTTCCCAATTGTCGGGACATACCTGCCAGCTTAAACCGTATTTGTCCTTTAGCCAGCCACAAACACTTTCTTCTCCACCGTTTGCTGTGAGTGCATTCCAGTAGTAGTCAATTTCCGTTTGGTCTTTACAGGATATCATCAGTGAAATTGCTTCGGTAAATTTGAATAAAGGCCCTGCATTGATACCTATAAAACGCATCCCTAAAATCTCAAACTCTACCGTAAGCACCTTACCGGCAAAATCTTTCTGAAAATCGGCAAGCCCTTCCGCTTCTGTCATTGGATAGTAAGTTGTATTAATCATTTTCCCGTCTTTGAAAATTGACAGGTAGTATTCGGCAGCTTCTTTTGCATTGCCGTCAAACCAGAGATTTGGAATTATTTTTTGTGTTTTCATAATCCTATTTTTTTTAAGCTTGATAATAAATTGTCGAGTTCGTTCAGGGTCATTGTAAATCCGCCCTCGAAGCCCATTTCAATCATTTGCTCC
>CBFGPJ010000715.1:0-1540 GCA_965650615.1 uncultured Fluviicola sp.
GAACTTCAACCGGATTATATTTTCAGTATTTCTTTTCCGTTCTTAATTCCTGAAGAGGTACTTTCCTATGGTGAAGAGCGATTCATTAATTTTCATCCGGGTCCACTTCCTGAATACAGAGGACCTATGCCACTTTTTGAAGTATTGCGTTACCAGGAAAAGGAAACGGCAATCACGGTCCATTTTATGAATGAGGAATTTGATGAAGGTGCCATTATTTTGAAAGAAAAACTCCCGATTCAAGCGAATGAAACTTATGGTGAACTTGCCCTCAAATTAAGTGCCCGAACAGCAATGGTTGCATTGAATATGGCAAACATGCTTCAGTTTGCTTCAACAATTCCAAGTACCGGGCAAAATGAGAGCCAGGCACGTTATTTCGAAAAACCGGAAAGTTCCGACACGTTCATCCAATGGGACAGAATGTCTGCCGATGAAATCATCGCGCTGATAAAGGCATGTAATCCGTGGAACCAGGGAGCAGATGCAATTTTGGCCGGTCAGCATGTAAAATTACTTGCTGCAAACTTATCGCAGGAAAAACATGTGAATCCTACCGGAAAGATCTTACATCAAACAGATCAGGGAAATCTTGCCGTATCCTGTATGAATGGAGAGGTAATTCATGTTCAGATTATTGCAGGTGATTTTGGAATCATCACCGCAGAACATTTTTTCAAAACCCGATTCGTACCCGGGTTCATTTTTAATTAGCAATCAATATCACAAATATCTACACAACTAATAACTAATAAATGTAAAAATGAAAACAATTAAACTTTTTACTCTGATCACTTTGCTCTTTGCAGGTTTCTACGGGACTGCACAGACCCAATTCTGGTCGGACGACTTTGAAGCCGCCGGTTCGCCGAGTTCGGGAACACGGGCTCCTTCCGTACCGATGGGGTTTTTCCCCGCATCACCACCGTATTCACGTTATTTTACAACGTGTTCGGTAACTGATCCCGGGTATCAGAATGGGATTCCATATTCGGGGTATTCGGGTTCCAAATTCTTTGCGGCAGAAGATATTGATGCTGCAGTTGCATCCGGAATACAGAACTCACAATCATCTCGTCAAAACCTGTTTTGGGACAATATTTCCATTGCCGGAAAATCCGGAATGACTTTCCGAGGATTATTTGCTTGTAACAACCAGGGAGGATCCGTATGGGATGCCAGTCCTGCAGATTATATGATGGTTCAATACCGAATTGATAATGGTGCCTGGGTGGATCTTGTAAGGTTGTTTCCAAATGGTTCACCGGTAGGTTCTTTGGCTGTTGAAACTACTGGTGATTCCCTGGCTTTGGCTGAGGGTGCTGTTTTGGCTAACATGACATTTACGGAACTTACAGGAACCATTACTGGAACAGGAAACGAATTGGATTTGAGATTCCTTTGTGCCTCAAATGGCGGACTTACAGAAGAATTGGCAGTAGACAACTTCCGTTTGTTTGAAACACCTTCTTGTACTGCACCAACGATCACAGCTAATCCTCCAAACAGAGTTATCTGTGCAGGAAACAATACAACTTTT
>CBFGPJ010000716.1:0-1531 GCA_965650615.1 uncultured Fluviicola sp.
GAACTGGTCTTCCCAACGGAATTCGAAACGTGCTTTACTCAAAGCGTTGTCACGGTACTGAGCTCCCGGATGTCCTTTCGCCAAATCAGCAGCATGCGCAGCCAGTTTATAGGTAATTACTCCGTCTTTCACATCCTTGCGATTCGGCAGACCCAAATGTTCTTTCGGTGTTACATAACACAACATAGCCGTTCCGAACCAACCGATCATCGCTGCACCGATTGCAGAAGTGATGTGATCATACCCCGGAGCAATATCTGTTGTCAATGGCCCCAATGTATAGAAAGGAGCTTCGTGACATTCTTTCAATTGCTTGTCCATGTTTTCCTTGATCATGTGCATCGGAACGTGTCCCGGCCCTTCAATCATTACCTGCACATCGTGTTTCCATGCAATTTTTGTCAACTCGCCAAGCGTTTCCAGTTCACCGAATTGTGCTGCGTCGTTCGCATCTGCCAGTGAGCCCGGACGCAATCCGTCGCCCAATGAAAATGCCACATCATATGCTTTCATGATCTCGCAGATCTCTTCGAAATGTGTATACAGGAAATTCTCCTTGTGATGCGCCAGACACCATTTTGCCATGATAGATCCACCACGGGAAACAATTCCTGTTACGCGTTTTGCTGTTAATGGAATATAGCGCAACAGCACTCCAGCGTGAATGGTGAAATAAGAAACTCCCTGTTCTGCTTGTTCGATCAGGGTATCACGGAAAATTTCCCAGGTTAAATCCTCTGCAACTCCATTTACTTTTTCCAAAGCCTGATAAATCGGAACCGTACCGATCGGAACCGGAGAATTGCGAATGATCCACTCGCGTGTTTCGTGAATATTCTTACCTGTTGAAAGGTCCATAATGGTATCTGCTCCCCAGCGACAAGCCCAAACCGCTTTCTCCACTTCTTCTTCGATCGAAGAAGTAACAGCAGAATTTCCGATGTTTGCGTTGATCTTCACCAGGAAATTACGACCGATGATCATCGGTTCCGATTCCGGGTGATTGATGTTATTCGGAATAATTGCGCGGCCTGCCGCAATTTCGTCACGCACAAATTCAGGAGTAATGTATCCTTTCGGAGTATTTGCCCCGAAACTTTCTCCCGGATGCTGCGCAGTCAATGTTTCGTATTGACCGTTCAATTGATTTTTCAATTCATCTACCCGCTGATTTTCACGGATTGCAATGTATTCCATTTCCGGTGTAATGATTCCTTGTTTTGCATAATGCAATTGAGAAACATTCATACCTGCTTTTGCACGCAACGGTTTACTGATATGTTCGAAACGCAGTTCATCTAATTTTGCATCGTTTTTACGTTCTTTACCATAATCAGAACTTACTTCCGGCAATTCTTCCACATCACCACGATCCAAAATCCATTGCTCGCGCAAACGAGGCAATCCTTTACGTACATCGATTACGGCATTATCATCCGTATAAGCACCACCGGTATCGTAAACAGTCACCGGAGCGTTCTCCTCCAGTTTCCCGTTTGCGTGTTTGGTAGGTGTCAGCGTAATCTCGCGC
>CBFGPJ010000717.1:0-1530 GCA_965650615.1 uncultured Fluviicola sp.
TTTTAGGATTCATTCGCAATTATTAACCCACTCTTCACTCCCCCTTAACTTCCTTCCGGAATCCGCGCTCTACCTTTGCAACAACAAATGCAAGTAGAAATCATGAAAGAATACAAATTGCGGATCATGAACTTTGTAGATCGCACCTTTTGGTTGTGGTTAGTTGCGGGTTCCGTTTTGATCTTTTTACGCTTCCGGTAAATCCCCATGTGGGATGTTTTCCCAAAAGTGTAACCAATGGATGCCGATCCGAAAGGTTAAAAATAGATAGTGGGAGGATACTCTGTGGATTAAGGGAGGATAAAGCGTAGATAGAGCGTTGGAGAGCGTAGTTGTGTGAAGGATTTAACAAATGCAAAGGGCTTGTTTTGCGCAATTTTCAATTAAATTTTCCGAAAAAACTTTCAGGGAATACGAATTACGTCCCGATAGCTATTGGGATACGAATTACGAATATTGAACTTTAGCAAACAAGGTGACTGAATACTTACGAAGGAGCTACAGCATAGGCGCAGCGTAGTCGAAGTCAACTTTTTGAACTTAACTTTTTAATTAGGAATTACTTAATCCCCTCCTTCATCAATTTCCCCAAAGTCAGTTCCACCATCAAACGGTAAGAATAAGCCTGCGTTTTCACGCCAACCCCACGGTCACCCATCAAACCATTTCGTGCAGCGTTGGGAGTAGTGAAATCAATCACATAATCCGTTGTTTTGGGAAGTGCAAAACCAAATTCGAACACCATAGAAGCACGTTTTCCATCTTTTAGGTCCAGGTTTCCTCCTAAAGCAAAGACCAGGCGATTGTATTGCGAAGATTGGATGTGTTGTTGCGTAAACAAATAAACCGGGTTCCGGTTATAGTTGAAATCCGTATGTCCTCCGAATTGAAAAGCGGCCCGCTTCGTGAGCTGTACATCAATCCCGATCCCGATGTTTGTCACAGGCCTCGCACTTTCACCGAAAGAGAGGAATTCCTGTCCGCCGAAAAGTGCCTGAATAGTAGAATCGCTGATGAATTCCGGGTAGCGCTCGGCCACCGTTGGGTCGTCATGGATCAGGTAATATTTCTGCTCAAGAAATGATTCCGATGTGATGTTGAGCCAGATTTTTTCAGTCAACCGGGCACTGATCCCTAAGCTGAAGGATGCCGGATTGCGGACTTTGATTTGATGTCTGGTCGATTTGGATGCGATGGAAATATCGAAAGGAAGAATTCCGTCGCCGTCCAGGTTGAGTGTGTAGAATTCCCGAAAAAATGTCCCTTGTCCAACAATGTTGAAAGTAGGGAGCGTGGCTGCAAAACCGATCCGGAATTTAGGGTAATGAAGCAGGATGGAAGGTTTGAACATGGCTTTTACATCCCAGTAATTGAAGGAAATATTGGAGGAAAGACGCGTGTCCTGGGAAGAAGAAGTGTCTTGTGGGAGAACCGTAACAGAATAATCATTGTAATACCGGACACTTTTAAAACATCCCATGTGTGTCAATCCCACAGATAGATTCGGAGAGATATCATAGGAAATCCCGA
>CBFGPJ010000718.1:0-1527 GCA_965650615.1 uncultured Fluviicola sp.
TTACATATTACTTGTTACCCTTCGCGTGATCTGCCAGGAATTGCGCCAATCCGTTATCCGTAAAGGGATGTTTCGCCAATGCCAAAATTGCACTCAATGGCCCTGTCATGACATCCGAACCAATTTCGGCACATTGAATAATATGCATCGGGTGACGAATGGAAGCTGCAAGGATTTCTGTTTCAAATCCGTAATTATCATAAATGATTCGGATTTGCTGGATCAGGTCCAAACCATTTGTTGAAACGTCATCCAAACGTCCGACAAACGGAGAAACGTAACTTGCACCAGCTTTTGCAGCAAGCAAAGCTTGTCCGGCACTGAATATCAAAGTACAATTCGTTCTGATCCCTTTCGATGCAAAATACTTGATTGCTTTAATTCCTTCCGGGATCATCGGAATTTTCACAACGATGTTTTTGTGCAATTCAGCCAAAGCTTCTCCTTCACGGACCATTCCTTCGAAATCGGTTGCAATCACTTCGGCACTTACCGGACCATCTACAATTTTACAGATATCTACGTAATGCTTTAAAATATTGTTTTGACCTGTGATGCCTTCCTTCGCCATTAAAGACGGATTGGTTGTAACACCATCCAAAATCCCTAAATCGTAGGCTTCACGGATGTCATTCAGGTTTGCTGTATCAATGAAAAATTTCATGTTTATTTTATTTGAATCTCAAAGGTATATGCATTTAGTAAGTAATTGCGCATTCGGAATTGCGAGTTACGAAGTTTTTATCCACAGGTAGAACGCGGAATGAGTCCCGATAGCTATCGGGAGAGAATGAGAACACTACTTCGTTCTCTGAACTTCATAGTGTCAATGAGAAACAAGAAATAGTTTTTTTTATAAAACGCAAAGAAGTTAAGGATGCAAAGTAAAACCCCAGGTTTTGGTCGCACCTTCGAGCGAGAGAAGGAGGGATTTATGTACCAACAAGAATTTTTGACGTAAAAACGCAATATTACGTCAGGAAGTGTGAGGGTGAGCCAGACAGAATGAGAACACTACTTCATTCTCTGAACTTTGTAATGTGAATGAGAAACAGAATGAGGAATAAAAAAAGAGGGGTAAGCTACTCTTATCGCACCGCTACAACCTCTTACCTTTGCTACGTTCCCGTCCTGGAGGAATTAGAGGGAGCTGGTCGTAAAAGACTTACCCCGGCGCAAAATTAGTTATTTATTGGAGATTACGTGCAGAAAAATGGATTTTTTCGAAATATCCGCTTAACAAAAACGTAATTTATTCGCTTTCAGCAGAGCGGAGAATGCAAAAAAGTTCAAATGCTTGCGCTAAAGCTCTTGCCTTTGTGTAGCCACTTGCGCCTATGCTAAAGCTTCAGCGGCACACAGACGGCAGAGCAAGGTCAGCATAGACGCAAAGGTTCAAATAGTTCAAGGGGTTTAGGGAGTTTAAAACAGTTATTTGAACATTTGAATCTGCCGCGGCAGAAACATTTGAACATTTGAACTATTTATAAATAAACTTCAAATACTTCCCTTCCGGTTTATAATCTG
>CBFGPJ010000719.1:0-1524 GCA_965650615.1 uncultured Fluviicola sp.
AAACCTAGAATTAACTAACTAATTCGATTTAGCAAGTCTTATGGCTGATATCCAAGAATGCGCATGAAATCATCTGCGGTTTGTTCTTTGGAAAACAGCTCAGATACGATCTTTCCGTGCTCATCGCGCTGGATAAGCACATGTTTTGGCTCGGGGATCAGGCAGTGTTTCAGACCTCCGTAGCCACCAATAGTTTCCTGGTAAGCACCGGTGTTAAAGAATCCAATATAAAGGGGTTTATTTTTATCGAATTTGGGAAGGTAAATCGCATTGGAATGCTGTTCCGAATTGTAATAATCATCCGAATCACAAGTCAGTCCACCTAATAATACACGTTCATAATCGTCATTCCAACGATTGATCGCCAGCATGATGAAACGTTGGTTGATCGCCCAGGTATCCGGAAGATTCGTCATGAACGAACTGTCGATCATGTTCCACTTTTCCCGGTCATTTTGTTGTTTCTGATGAAGTACATTGAAAATCGCACCACCGCTTTCTCCAACTGTAAATGATCCGAATTCCGTAAAAATATTCGGTTCGGGAATATCATTATCCGAACATACCCGTTTCACCTGCATCAGGATCTCACGAACCATATACGCATAATCGAAGTCGAACTGAAGTGATTTCTTAATCGGGAAACCACCCCCGATATTCAGTGAATCCAAGGTTGGACACACTTTTTTCAAATCGGAATAAATACGCAAACACTTTGTTAGCTCGTTCCAGTAATAGGACGTATCATTAATTCCGGTATTGATAAAAAAGTGAAGCATTTTGATCTGCACGCGCGGATTATCCTGGATAAATGCTTTGTAAAAAGGAACGATCTCACGGTAACGGATTCCCAAACGTGAGGTATAAAACTCGAACTTCGGTTCCTCTTCCGATGCGATCCGGATCCCGATCTTCAATTCGTTTTCACCGGTTGCAGCAATCAAATCGTGAATTTCAGCAGTATTGTCAACCACCGGGATCACATTCAGCCGCTTGTCATCAATCAGGTCTGCAATATTCTGAATGTATTGCGCCGGTTTGAAACCATTGCAGATAACATAGCTTCCCTCTTTCAGTTTTCCTGCATTCAACACATTTTTCACAATGTCAATATCAAATGCCGAAGATGTTTCAATGTGGACATCGTTCTTCAAAACCTCATCCAGAACAAAGGAGAAGTGAGAGCTTTTCGTACAGTAAGAATAATAATAGTTTCCGGAATAACCCAGGTTGTTCATTGCTTCGCGAAACCAACCCTTGGCCCGTTGAATATTGTGAGAAATTTGGGGTAAATAATTGAACTTCAATGGCGTGCCATATTCTTCAATCAATCGCATCAAATCAATACCATGAAACATCAAACGATCTTCTCTCAAGTGAAATTCATCTTGCGGGAAATCAAATGTCTGATCGATAAGGTCAATGTATTTTGTTCTCATTCGCTAAACGTTGTACTCCTCCGCGCCTTCGCTAAAGCTTGTGCCATCGCTAACCTTGCTCTGCCGAAGTGGCTTCACGAAGGCG
>CBFGPJ010000720.1:0-1521 GCA_965650615.1 uncultured Fluviicola sp.
ATTTTCGCGGCCTGGACTGCTATAACCGCAGCTTTGGAATAGTACCAATGACAAGAACAGGATTGCGATTTTATATGTTGGAATACTATACATCGACGCACATAAGATTGGTATATTTGAATTTGAGAATCCACTTTTGGTTCATTCAACATTCAATTCTATACAAAAAAACAAAAAAATAGCGAACCAGAAAGGTTAACACTTCCAGCTTTGATTTCAGGACTTTATTCCTCTTTAGTTCGGGGCTTCGATGCCGATTTCGATTTCGTCACTCCGCCGGATCTTGAATGTGGATTCCTGATTTGTTCTTTTACGATCTGTTTGGTAATTTCTTTCTTTTTCGTCCAGAACAGCGACTTCGGCATTTCATCTCCCAACAAATACCCGTAAGGTTCCAGCGATGGAATCGCATCAAAGACAACTTTCATAATCGCAGTTATCGGAATTGCCAGGAACATTCCCGGAATACCGGCAAGCGAACCTCCCACAATAACACATATGATGGAAGCCAGCGCATTGATCCTTACTTTGGAACCGACAATCCGAGGCAAAAGGATGTTGTTATCAATTAGCTGGACAGTACCAATTACTGCCAAAACTCCCAAAACCGATTGTTCCAGACTTGGATTGTTGGAAAGTGAAATGAGGCAACTTAAAAGGTTTGCAACCAATATTCCAACATAGGGAATGAGGTTTAACAGCGAAACCAAAAGCCCGAGGAAAAGCGCGTATTTCACACCAATAATCCATAATCCCAAAGTCGTTAAACTTGCCACCACCGCAACTTCCAGTAATAAACCCAGAATATACATCCGGATAATCACTTTAATATCATTGACAATAATCTGCATTTTTTCCGTACTTTTTGAAGGAACCAATTTCATTAAGAATTCCAACAGAAGTGAGCGATAAAATAAAAACAGGAACAGGTAAAGCGGGACCAAAATAAAATTCACCATTGCTCCTGTAAAAGACCCGAAACTTTCCATGGAGAAAAAATTTCCTTTCTTCATAAAATTTTCCTTTACGATCTTCTCCTGCTGAAAATTGGTTACTCCGAACGTTTTATTGATCCAATCGGCCAAATCATGGATTACTTTCATCATGTTTTTTTCCAGGGTAGGCAAATCATCAAAGAAATCCCTTAATTGAAGTCCCAGGAGAACGAGAATAGCTGCAAAGAAAACAACTGCTATTGTAACTGTAATGATCACTGACAACAATTTGGGAAAATGCCATTTACGTTGCAGAAAGGAATCAATCGGCCGGATCAAAACACCCAAAATAAAAGCAAGAATAATCGGGAATAAAATGCCATTTGCCAGGTAGATAACTGCAGTTACCACCACTAACAATAGGATAGTAAAGATGCGTCTTTGGTAGTTTACATGCGTATTATCCATAAAATGACCTTTCTTAAATATAAGAAGATTCATCCGGGAAATGAGAAGTGAGAAGCAAAAAGTTCTTAAAACACTTGAAAGTTCAAGAGATTCAAAGGGTTTAAAGGGCTTAAAAGTT
>CBFGPJ010000721.1:0-1519 GCA_965650615.1 uncultured Fluviicola sp.
AAACACATAGTTTTTATTTAACTATTAAATCGATTCTTAATTCAGCAAGGCAAAATAAAGGAATTACACTATGTGAACTTGTTGCTATGCGGTAAAAAAAAGACCGGTATCTCTACCAGTCTTTCCATTATCAATGAGCTTCTTCTTCCGGGTCAGGAGGGAAGATCTTCTCCGGATTCTTAATGTTCTGCATGCGATCAATAAAATCTTCCAATTGAGAAATTGTCAGTTGCTTCGCAATAATTTTCTTGTCTTTATCCAACACGAAGATTCGTGGAGTTGCATAAATATCATAGGTGTCGTGATAATTCAATGCGTCCAGGGTCGTGTATTTCGGGATGAATTGTCTTGGATCTGCAGTTGCATCTTCAAACAATTTCTTGGTTAAACCGACATTGATGAATTCGAGCTTGTTATCACGAATGAACTTCTTCCATTTTTCGAAATCTTCTCCGGTTGCTTTTCCAACTGCGAAGATCTCTACGTTACGTGCTTTGAATTTCTTTTCGTACAAAGTCTGTAGTTTCGGAGTTGTTTTCTTACAGTGACCACATTCCGGATCCCAGAAGTAAAGAATGGTGTAATCACTTTTCAGGCTGTAGAAGTCCTTCCAGTTTACATCTGTTGTATCACGTAAACTGATATTCGGAGGACGAACACCCTGAACCAGGTTCATTTTAACTTTATTCTCGTCACACAATTCCTTCAGTTTCTCTTTGTCTTTCATCCAATATGCGATTGAATTTCCCTCCGCATCATTTTGACAGTAGTAACGGTTTACCATGTAAACATATACTTTGTCCATTCCCATGATGTTTGACTTCGCATATGTATTCGTGACATAATCCACAGCGTATTTGAATGTTTCCGATTTCTTGTCCAATTGATCGCAGAAAGGGAAAGCAAAAGTCAAAACCGTATCAGGATGCTGGATCAACATGTTCTTGCTAAAGAAGTATTCCATTTTCGAACCGAAAACCGGGGTGTTTACCAAGCGATCGTCCTTCAAATCAATATTGTCCCAGTAATGTTTGCGGTAATATTCGTAACGGAAGTTTTCATTGATCACTTTTCCGTTTGCATCTTTCGGTGCTTCAGGAACCACAACATCCATAGACATTTTAATAATCTTGGAAACCAATTTCGTCGGGTTTTCTTTTTGCAGGTTATTTTGGTAAGCAGCAACCAACTTGGAAACAGAGTCCATTTGTTCTCCCAGACGTTTGTATTGCGGGTCGCCGTCTTTGAATGTTTTGCGCTTATCTGAATATCCGGTTGCAACTTTTCGTTGTTCCTGTAAGTAATTGATATATGCAACAAACACTTTGTTCTCTTCTGATTTCTTTACTTTCATGTTCGAAACGAAATCGGGACCTTTTGTCTCAATATTGATTTCTTCATTGTTGTAAATCACTTCGAAATATTTTTGTCCGGGCATCAATAAAGCGATGATCCCGGGTTTCAGGTCTTTTTTTGCTGTGAATTCAACCACCCCGCCTTTCATTTCAGCGGTATCTGC
>CBFGPJ010000722.1:0-1518 GCA_965650615.1 uncultured Fluviicola sp.
AAGCATGAATTGGTTGGAGAACGTTTACTAACGACACCTTCCCATTATGCGTATTTCAAAATAGCAGAAGGTTGTGACAGACCGTGTTCCTTTTGTGCGATCCCTCTAATGAGGGGGAAACATGTTTCAACTCCGATGGATCAGTTGGTTGCATCAGCTAAAAGTCTGGCAGCACAAGGTGTGAAAGAAATTTTACTGATCGCGCAGGATCTGACATACTACGGGCTGGATATTTACAAAAAGCGAAATCTGGCAGAGTTACTGGATCAACTGGCTGCCGTTGAAGGCATCGAATGGATTCGTTTGCACTATGCGTTTCCTGCAGGTTTCCCGATGGATGTACTGGATGCAATGGTAAAACATCCGAACGTATGTTTGTACCTGGATATGCCTTTGCAGCACGGTTCAACCAAGATCCTTCAATCGATGCGTCGTGGAATTACCCGTGAGAAAACGGAAGCCCTGGTGAATACTATTCGGGAGAAAGTTCCGGGAGTTGCTATTCGTACGACACTGATTGCAGGTTACCCCGGAGAAACCGAAGAGGACTTCGAGGAAATGTACGAGTTCGTTGAACGTATGCGTTTTGACCGTTTGGGGATTTTCACTTATTCTCATGAGGAAAATACACATGCTTATTCCCTGGAAGACGATGTACCTGATGAAGTAAAACGTCAGCGTGCGGATGAGATCATGGAATTACAATCAGGAATTAGCTATAAATTGAACCAGGAAAAGATCGGTAAGACATTTAAAGTCCTGTTTGATCGCATCGAAGGCGATTATTTCATTGGTCGTACAGAGTTCGATTCACCGGAGGTTGATAATGAGGTGCTTGTAAAAAAATCGGAAGGATATGTAAGTATCGGAGATTTTGCATTGGTTGAAATTACCTCTGCCGATCATTACGACCTATACGGAAAGTTTGTACTATAAATTTAGTATTTTATTAACGTTGTGTTAAATATTTGCTCAACCATTGAATTGGGTAATTCAGAAGTATAGTCTACTCATTTGTCGATACGTTTTTTTGTAACAGCCTGACATTCTTTGTATTTTCGCCGAATACAAATACTATTACTTATGAAAATAAAGTTACTATTCACAGGACTTTGTCTCTGTTCTGTAGCCCATTTTAGCTATGGACAGACCGAAACTCAAGCGTTAAAGGAGCCAACACCTATTGTTGTTTCATCAAACCCGGTCTTAAATGCTCAAAGAGCAAAATTGGACTCAAAGCAATTTGAGATCAATCAAGCCGTTTCTTCTTCCAGAGCACAAATGAACAAGTTGACTGAGGAATTTCGTGTATTGAAGGAGGAATACCGAAGATTGCTTTCAGCTGAATTGGAGAAAACTACAGATGCGCAATTGAGAACTCAGTTGCAGGAAGAGATGACACGTTATTCAGAAACGACAAATTCACAAACCCGCTAATCACGAACTTATGAAAACAATTCATTTAAAACTAGCTGCTCTTTGCAGCTTATTTGCCTTTGGACTTAATCCAAAAGCGCA
>CBFGPJ010000723.1:0-1517 GCA_965650615.1 uncultured Fluviicola sp.
ATCAACGAAGAGCTAGTGTCGGCTTAGGGAAACTCCAGGATTATGTCAGTTATTGGGGGATGACCTGGAATGTGGAAGAATACAAGCTTAACCTTCCGCGTTACGAAGAAGAACAGAAAAAATACCAACAGGATTAAAATGATCAACCAATTACTTTGTTTCCTGTTCGTTTCCGGAGTTTTTGGCTCTCAACTATTCGCTCAACGGGAAATCTCGTTTTATTCGGATGCACTGGATACAGATCGAACGGTTTCTGTTTATTTTCCACATGGTTATGATTCATTGAAAACATATCCGGTGATTTACGTACTTGATGGGGAGAGAATAGGAGCTTTGGTAGCAAGTACGAATGATTACCTTTTCACCGCTGAACGGACTATTCCTGCAATTGTAGTTGCTATTCATCAGGATTCTCTTCGGTGGGTTGATTGCGGGTATTCCTTAAAAACGGGTGAGTTGAGCGAACAAGGGAAAAAGTTCAGGTCATTTCTGATAGACGAATTGAAGTCATACATTCAAAATCGGTACAAAACATCTATTTATTCCGTGCTGATCGGGCATTCTTTTACGGCAAGTTATGTTTACCTCACAGCTATAAACGATCCGGCGTCTTTTCAATCTTACTTGGCTTTAAGTCCGTATTTACCGGAAAGTATGCAGCAAAAAACCAGTGAGTACTTCCTGAAAGATTCCCTGGTATTTTCACTAATAACGATCACTGCTTCTAATGATCTGAGCGGACACCGATCTTCCATCCATGCATTTCAACAAAAATTGAAAAAAGTGGGATTCTCAAGTGAACAAATAACCTTTGTAAATCTGGTTCAGAAAACACATTTGACCCTTGTTCCGCAGGGAATCGAAGAAGCTTTGGGTTTCTCATTCAGGAATGCCCAACCATTGAATTTACATTTTCAGTACAGTAAAAAAATGCCGGTGCTGGACCGCGGAAAACTCGAAGCATATTACCAAAAGATGAACAAAACTTATGGAATAACGGTTGATATTTGCAAAGAAGATTTCGAATTTGCACTGAACTCATTGGCTTATCATCATAAATGGGATGAATTGAAAAAGCTATCTGAATTTACGATTCAAAAAAATCCGTTTTTCTATGCCGGATATTATGGACTTGGTGCCTATTACGAAAATAGAAAACAGTATCGGATGGCTTTGGAGCATTACCAGAAAGGATTTGAACAATTGGGAGATGAGATCGTGAATAAAGCTGATTTTTACAAAGATATTGAGCGGGTTAAGAACAAGTTATAGAACACTTATATAAACTTAGTCCCTAATAATCACAAATTTTAGAAACCCGATCCTGAGGTTTTTGTATTTTTGCCCAAAATAAAAATATGTCACAAGATATTCAGGCAGTTAGCTACTGCATTGGTCTAAGCGTTGCAGATAGTTTGATGCAGCAGGATTTGGGAGGAATTGATCCTTCGGTTATGGCAGAAGCTATTTCAGATGTTTTTACTGGAAAAACAATGAAATATTCTCCGGAGCAGGCA
>CBFGPJ010000724.1:0-1516 GCA_965650615.1 uncultured Fluviicola sp.
ATCAGAACGTGGTCTTTTTGAGCGTTCATTAAGCGTTGAGTGTAGGTAATCGATTGAATACTTCCTCCACCGCTATACTCTTCCTGCATGAGTTTACCAATTAATTTACGCTCTTCTTCCATGGTGGATTTCCATGAATTTTGCCAGGAAACCAGTAATTCTTTGTCCCCTCCCGTCATTTTGGAAAGCAGGATCATATAGTATTTGTCAACCAATTTTTCATATTCGGAAGCACAAGCCAGGTTTGCTTTATTGATTCCCAATGTGCTGGATTCTTTTTGTAATTGTTTGGTCAGTAAATTCTCAACTACAAAGGTATCTTCCAGAAACAAACGGACAATTGAATCTGAAAAATCGCTTACTCCGTCATGTCGTAGATATTCCGCCGCCAGATCATGCCCTTTTGCTCTTAAATCAACACGCCACTTGTTCTTCAGGTTTTCCATTTCAGAATCTGAAACCTGGGAAAAAAGTGTGGAAGATGGAAGAATAAAGAATAAGAAAATGATTCGGAAGTGCATGTTTTTAGTTTAAAAGTATAAAATCTCACACATTTAGACCAATATAAAGAAATTTTCCATCAAAAACAGAATATAGCGTAGGGACGTAATGCATTACATCCCTACTATAAATGATATGTAATTTCCAGTTGAAGTTAATGCTTGCCTCCAATCACCCACTTAAGATCCACAAAAACTGTTCGTGGTTTCGGTGGTCCGTAGACAAAGTTACTATCGCGGTATTTGGAGGTGTCAAAATCACTTTGATAGCTGTCGAACAGGTTTTGGATTCCTGCTCCAATCCGTACTGTTTGCTCGAATTTGTGAATGTGAATTGCCCGCTCGGCCCTAATTCCGACATCCCAAAAAGATTGGGTATTTAAAATAATGTCGTGGTCCAATTCAGGTGCACCGCCAAAATGCGGAACTAACATTCTGCCGGTATAAACGCAACTGATTGATCCGGACCAGTTTCCTTCAGGGAAAATTGAAATAGTTGAAGAACCGTACACATTCGGAGTTCTGAGAAAGGCTTTGATCGGTTCTACTTCCAAAGACCATTGCTGTGCTTCCGTGAAGCGAGATTCCTGGTAAGTTACGTTCAGGTCAACCTGCAGGTATTTATCCCAGCGCAAACGAATAGACTCACTCATTCCTGTCACTTCCGCATTTGAACCGTTTGTTCTCAGCAATAAGGTTTTATTCGGATCGTCACTTGGAATTTCGTTCAACACAAAAGAATGAAGCAGTTGTGTATGGAACAATGTAAACTCTGAAGAGTAAAGCATTCGTTTTCTTCTTTTGCTCCAGTTTACCTGGGCTGAATAAGCATGCGATTTTTCACTTCTCAAATCCTTATCTACCCGAATCTGGGAGATTCCTCCATTTGCAAAAGCAATGTGCATATCGGTTTCGAAAACCTGCGGAGCTTTGAATCCGTTCCCATAAGATAAGCGAAACTGCCATTGACCATTTGGTTTGAACAAAATCGCGGCTCTGGGAGTTACAATGAGGTT
>CBFGPJ010000725.1:0-1505 GCA_965650615.1 uncultured Fluviicola sp.
GGAACAGGAAAGAAACTGACTTTAGAGTTGGGTGGAAAATCAGCAAATATCATTTTTGAAGATGCGCCCATTGATCAGGCCGTTGAAGGAATCGTAAATGGGATTTTCTTCAATCAGGGACATGTTTGCTGTGCCGGTTCACGCCTGTTTGTTCAGGAGTCGGTGGCTGAAGAAGTCATTCAGAAATTGAAAGATCGATTGGATACCTTGTACGTGGGAGATCCTCTGGACAAGAATACAGATATCGGAGCCATTAATTCGAAAGAACAATTGGAGACGATCCGGAAATACATTAAAATCGGGAAAGAGGAAGGGGCAAGTATGTATGAAAGCGCTTGCGAGATTCCAAAAACAGGATATTTTGTTCGCCCGACTTTATTTACGGATGTAGCTCAGTCAAGCAGAATTGCACAGGAAGAGATCTTCGGTCCGGTATTGACGATTCAAACCTTCCGGACAATCGATGAAGTGATCCAGAAAGCAAACAACTCACCATATGGTTTGGCTGCAGGTGTTTGGACTGACAAAGGATCGCGCATTTTTAATATGACATCGAAATTACGTGCCGGGGTAATCTGGGCAAATACCTATAATAAATTCGACCCGACTTCACCTTTTGGAGGTTACAAAGAAAGCGGATTCGGAAGAGAAGGAGGTTTGCAGGGATTGAATGCTTATTTGAAAATAGAGAGATAATTATCAATTAATTGAAGACTTCCTCCCCCTCGGTCCCCCTCCAAAGGGGGAAGCGGATTGAAATCTCTCCCTTCGGAGGGAGATAAAAGAGGGAGGAAAACATGATTTTTTAAGAATATGTCACGTTTGGAAATACTAAAAACAAACAAAATCTTCATCGGTGGACAATTCCCGAGAACGGAGTCCGGAAGGTATTATACCCCGTTGGATAAAAAAGGTCAGCCCTTGGCAAACATGTGCCTGTCTTCACGCAAAGATTTCAGGAATGCAGTTGTTGCAGCGCGTAAAGGGTTTGGGTCGTGGTCGGAGAAAACAGCATTTAACCGGGGACAAATCCTGTATCGCATTGCGGAAATGTTAGAAGGGCGTAAGGCACAATTTGTTGAAGAATTGGTGAAACAGGGAAGCACGGAAGCGAAGGCAAAACAGGAAGTGGAATTAGCCATTGATCGTTGTGTCTATTACGCGGGTTGGTGTGACAAGTACCAGCAGGTTTTCTCCTCGGTGAACCCGGTTGCGAGCAGCCATTTCAATTTCTCGGCTTTGGAACCCATGGGAGTTGTGGGAATCATTGCTCCACAGACAAACGGCCTGATCGGATTGGTTTCGGCTATTCTACCGGTTATTGCAGGTGGAAATGCCTGTGTGGTCCTGGCTTCTGAGAATCTGCCTTTGTGTGCGATCACTTTTGCGGAAGTATTGGCGACTTCAGACCTGACGGGTGGAGTTGTGAATATCCTGACAGGAACAGAAAAAGAATTGATCGATCAATTCCACAGCCACATGGATGTGAACGCAGTGGTTTATGC
>CBFGPJ010000726.1:0-1505 GCA_965650615.1 uncultured Fluviicola sp.
GAAATCTCTCTGATTGGTTTGGTAAATTGGGTTTTAGGTTTGGAAAAGGGTACTTATTTGGATTGTACCCTTTTTCATTTTATAAAGTTTCTAAAGGAGACTGAGCGTTAAAAATCCTGACCCAAGAGTCAGGGGAGTCGAAGTCTGCTTTAGCGAAGCTCCACCTCAAAAATTTCCGCCCAGAAATCCGTAATCGAAATTCCTGCTTCTGCCAGCATCTGAGGAACCAAACTTGCAGCCGAAAACCCCGGAGTTGTATTTACTTCAATCACATGCGGAACGTTATTCACAACCATAAAGTCAATCCGCGCAATTGATTTCAGTTGAAGTAAGCTGTAAACCTCTTTTGAAGTCTCCCAAACCGCATTTCGAATTTCATCTGAAACACGTGCCGGAGTTATTTCCTGGGATTGTCCCAGATATTTCGCTTCGTAATCAAAGAAATCATTTTCAGTGACGATTTCCGTCAAAGGCAAGGTGATTAATCCTTGTGGTGAACGATAAACTCCACAGGTAACCTCGGTTCCTTTCAGGAAAGATTCAATAACGATAGTATCTCCTTCTTCGAATGCCTTGTCCAGCGCATTTTTCAGATCTTCTGCTTTCGATACTTTGCTGATCCCGAAACTTGAACCGGAATCAGAAGGCTTTACAAAACAAGGTAAGCCTAACTCATTCAGGATGTGCTCAGGAGTGAATTGATCTTTTGATTTTAAGAAAAGCGATTTTGCAACCGGAATTCCGAAACGGGACAGGAATTGGTTGCAATACCATTTATCAAAACTCAATTCGGAAGCAAGTGCGTTTGAATTCACATATGGGACGCCTTTCATATCCAGCAAAGCCTGGATTTTTCCATTTTCACCCGGGTTTCCGTGAATATAGATCAAACCGATATCAATTTTACGTTCTTTACCATTGCTTGTAAAACTCATACTTTCAATTGAAAAAGGGGATTTTTCGGGACCATTCGGTACAAACCATCCGCTTTCAAGTACATGGATTGGAACCACTTCGTATTCTTTCGGGAAATTATCCATGATGGTTTGAGCACTTTTCAGAGAAATTTCAAATTCGGAAGAATACCCACCACAAAACAAACCAACCAGCTTCATATTGTTTTTTTACAAAATTAGTGCTTAATTAAATTGTCATTTTAAGCCGTGCGAAAAGTTTTCAGAACAGATTGTTAAAAGCTTCATTTTGTGCTTTGCGTACTTGCAGAAACATTCTTTCTATATTTGTTGCAACTTACAATCGATTTATGAAGTTTTTTCAGAAGCTTAAAGCATTTGTTTGGAGCAGGCATTTTTTGAAGCATACGCTTTATATTGTGCTTACCTATTTTATTGTGATCCTGATCCTTGTCTTCTATTTGGATTCCTATACAAATCACGGTGAGAAGATTGATGTTCCGAATGTTGTTGGATTGAAAACCAGCAGTGCACAATCTAAACTGGAGGCTTTGGAATTGAAAATAGAGGTATTGGATTCGGTTTTCAAAC
>CBFGPJ010000727.1:0-1503 GCA_965650615.1 uncultured Fluviicola sp.
TCGAACTGTCACCATTCGGTGAAATGATTGTTGGGATCAGAGTGTTGATCTCAGTAGTAACTGTATTGATTGCTACAAAGCGGATCGCACTGTCAATACAACCCAACGCATTGGTCACTTCCAAAATGATATAATAATTCCCGTTTCCGTAATACGTATGACTCGGATCCATTTGCGTTGAAGTGGAACCATCTCCAAAGTTCCAGGAATAACTTACCGCATAGTCGGATGTGTCAATGAAATTGAACACTGCGCCGATATTCATTCCTCCGTTTGAATTGTAGTAGAAACCGGCATCCGGTAAAGGATCAATTGTAATCGGTTGAACTATGGTATCCGAACATCCGTTCACGGTAGAAACAATGTGTGTAATAGTATAAGTTCCTCCACTTGCAAATTGTTGACTCACATCTGCCATTGCCGCAGATCCTTGTCCACCGAAATCATAGAACCAGTAATTAATAGCCTCCGAACTTGTTGAAGCATCTGTAAATGCAACCGTTACCTGGTTATTCGGACAGGAATTAGCTGAGTTGAAATCTGCAAGCGGTTTATCAAAAACGGAAACAGAAATTGAAACCGTGTCGTTACACCCATTGGAGTTTGTTACGATCAATTCAACCGGATAAGACCCGGAAGCACCGAAATTATATGTCGGGTTTTGAGTAGCTGATGTTTGACCTGTCTGGAATTTCCATGCCCAATTCGTCAAGGTTCCCGAGCCCGGAAGTGAGAAATCGGTAAATACATTTGCAAGTCCCTCGCACACATTTGTTCCACTGAAGTTTGCAAATGGCGGAGCGACGAAATTAACCTGAATTCCATCGGAAACTACGGTACAAGTCCCGTTATTAGTAGAAGTTAAGGTTAAAACAACACTTCCGTTAGCTATTTCCGAAGCTGTTGGTGTATAGCTTGCATTTAAAGTGCTTGCATTCGGACTGAAAGTCCCTGCTCCACCACTCCATACACCACCGAAAGGTCCGCCGGTAACACTTGCGTTCAACTGGACCTGGGTCGCATTGGAACATTTTAATTGATTCGAGCCTGCATCCACTTTCGGCGCATTGCTGATCGATACATAAATACTATCCTGAACCGGGTTGCAGTTACCGTTTGAAGTCGATTCCAGATATAACCAAACAAAACCTGCTGTTGTATCCGCAACACTCGGTACATATGTACAATTCAAGGAACTGTTGTTCGGTGAAAAGATCCCTGTTCCGCTTGTAAGCCATTTCCCGGTAGTTGTTGGTCCGCTAACCGTACCGGATAAGACCACATTCGCATTATTCGCACAAACGACCAAACTATCAGGCCCGGCCTCAACAGTTGCAGCATTTGTAAAGTTCACATCCATCGTATCCGAAACCATTGCACAGGAAACTGCATTCGTGGATGTCAATATAAATTGAACAGCTCCGGCACTCAAATCAGCTGCGGACGGAACATATTCGGCATTTAAAGTACTTGCATTCGGCAAAAAAGTTCCCGAACCGTTCG